>SUVZ01000116.1 GCA_015061765.1 Lentisphaerota bacterium | reverse complement strand
TCGCCCCCGCCCGTGACGCGCTTGACCGTGAACCTGAAGTATTCGTATTTGTCTGAGACGCTCCTCACCTCGAGCGTGCCGTTGGAAACCGTCAGACCGCCGCTGACCGCCGCTTTGCCCTGCAGCACCCATTTACCGGCTCCCGTCTTGACGAGCGAAAGCGAAGCATCGCCCTCATCGACGTTTTCGAGATAGTTGACCGTTCCTTCGGCGGCATCGAGCGTCAACGTCCGGGCGCCGGAGCCGACGGCACTCACGCCTGAAACGGCCAGTTCACCTTCCGACGAGCCCTTGATCGTCCCGCCGAGACCGTCGAGCGCGATCGGACGCGATACGGACGAGGCGCGTCCCGATCCGACATACGCAAGCGTTCCAGACGAAACCTCCCCCGCCTCGTTTTCGCCGCCGAGCGAAACAGCGTAATCGACCTTCTTCGCCTCGTCGTACACTCCCATGTAAGGTTCGGCGAGAGTCGTCGCCTTGCCGAGCGAGCAGACATCCCCCGCCTCGGCGAGCGATTCGAACTCGACCGTGCCCTCGCGGACGTGAAGCGCCCCTGACCAGCCCCTTGAGGCAAGGTCGGCGAACCTCCACTTCCCCGTTCCGTACTTCACGATCTGAAACGCGTAGTTCACGCCGCCGTTTGCCCAGTCGAGGATATCGTTGGCAAGAACGCACGCTGCGGGGTTGGATCCCTTCAGTTCGAGAACGTGCATCTGGTTGGGGTTTCCGTTCATGTACCAGTCGCCGGTGAATTCCAGACCGCCGTTTTCGCCGCCGTCCATAGAGGCCGGATTGTCGGTAGTCGGCGAGATTTTGAGCTCCTTGTCGGTGGTCTCGCTGCCGGCGCCGAGATATCTGAACCCGCCGCCGCGGTAGTCTATCGCAAAAACCCCGCTGACGCCTATCGAAGAAGCGGCATCCGATTTCATGCCGAACTTTTTCACGCCGATCACACCCGGAGTCTCGTCCGCGAGCGACCATGCGGTGGGCGTGCCGAAAACAGTGCTCCCGGTTCCGGTGAAATCGACCTGCCCGGAAATAAAAAGCTGCGTGTGCCCCGTGAGCGTGCCGGAGAATTCGGATGCCTTGTAAACGCGCAGCTGCCTTGTGCCCAGATTGTCGTTCTTGATGAGGCCTCCGCCGGTGAGAGTTCCGTTGACGCAGAACATCATCGTCGACGCGCCGACGGTCGTGTCGAAAACCGACAGCTCGACGGTCGCCCCCGTCTCGACGTGGAGATTGCCGTACTGCAGTTCGCACTTCGGGATGTTCTGCGGAAACTTCAGCGTTCCCTCCGACACGGTGATCGTACCGACCTTGTAGTCATAACTGGCGCTTCCCGACGGATGGCGGTTCGACGAGCCGAGAACAAGAGTCCCGTCGCCGGTTTTCACCATCTCGCCCCAGAACCCGTTTATGGAGCCTTCCGGGTTATAGACGGCGGCGTTATTGGTGAGTTCGACCCCCTCGGCGACGTTGAAGACGATCCTGCTCTGGGTGTGAAGCGGACGGATGGAACGGAGATTGGAGACCAACGCCCAGCTCGCGGCGTCCGTGCTCGAAACGGTCACAGTGGACCTGTTGGATATCACCACGATGTCATCGGCTCCGGGAACCGCGTTGTTCCAGTAGTTTTCCGGCTTGGTCCAGTCAGATGCCCCGTCCTTCACGTAGTACGTCTCCCCGGCGCCTTCCGCGGAAAACGACAAGACCGCACACGCCATCGCCGCCAGAATGGGTGCAAACTCGATTTTTGATGTCATAGAAGGTTCTCCTTTTATGGGTGAATTCCCGTATGCGCAGAAGGATACCACAACACTGCCGCCGAAACAATTCCTGTATAGACAGGCTATCTGCGCCATGGTATACTTCGGCGCATGAAATATCTGGAAATATACGCTTCGCTGAGGAACAGCATAACGAAACAGGAATTCGGCCCCGACCGCCGCCTTCCAAGCGAACCTGAACTGTGCCGCCAGTTCGCAGCGGCAAGGAACACCGTCAGGCAGGCACTAACCCTTCTCCAGAGACAAGGGTTGATCGAAACGATAAAAGGCAAAGGCGCGTTCATAACCAAAAAGGGCGAACGCAAAACCGGCGTCATCGGATTGCTGATACCGGATTTCTTCTCCACAAGCTTCTTCTCTTCCCTGAAATCCGAACTTGAGAACAGCGCCGCCAGACTCGGCTACAGGATCCGTCAGGAAACCTCTCGGCACAAGACAGGCGACCAGATGGTGACAACCATCCGCAAGGCGGCAAGAAAGCTCGCCGTGGACAGGGTCGAGGGGGTGATTTTCCGTCCTCATCTCAATCCAAGGCACATCGAAGCGAACAGGGAGATCCTGAGCATATTCCGAAACACAGAAACTCCGGTTGTCCTTATTGATTCGGATATCGCACCGCGACCGGACCGGTCTGACTGCGATCTTGTCGCCGTGGACAACGTAAGCGCCGGACGGCGCCTTGCAGCCCATCTTCTGGACTCGGGCAGAAGAAAGATCGCATTCTTGATGTCTGGAGTTGAAATAGGGTCAAACGCCAACTGGGAAAACCGGCTATTCGGAATAGCAGGAGAGGTGGCGGTGCGCGGCCTGGACGATGGCGTGAGCACGCTGCGGTTCCATCCCGGCGACACCGATGCGCTGAGAACCCTTTTCCGTTCCCGGCGGCGTCCTGACGCAATCGCCTGCGGCAACGACAGGGCCGCGGCCATGCTTGTGAAAAGCCTGATCGCCATAGGCAAGCGCGTGCCGGAGGATGTGTCGGTCACGGGATTCGATGACGAATCCATTGCCCGTTCATCTGTGCCGCCGCTGACGACAATCCGCCAACCCGCCGGACTAATTGCGAAAACGGCGTTCAAGACCCTTCTCGCCCGTATCCGCTACCCGCAGAACGACCCTCGGGAAATACTCCTCGATGCCCCGCTCATAACACGTAAATCTACCTGAATCCGACATGGCGTCCATGGCTGGATTCACCTCTCCGTCCTTCACTCCTCGTCATTGAGGCGCACCATTTCAGCGACAAGAAGCAATGTGAAGGCAAATCAGAGAATCTGGTGCGAAAGAAATGCGGTCCGGTCATAAGGAGGCTGCACAGTACATATGTTTGTACGTACCGGCTCCTGAAGTTTATCGTACTTCGCCCATGCGGCAACAAGCGAAGACACCAGTTCAAGGGACTCCCTGCCAGGGGTGCCGGGCACAAGAGCGGTCGGTCCCGGACAATTCACTGTGTAAACGAGGGCACCGACGTCTCCAGCGGCCTTGAGTGTTGCATTCTCGCGCACGTCACGTCCAAGTATCACACCCGTACCATCCGGCAAGCGGAATCGTCGCGCAATCACAAGCAGATCAACAAGACGGCGATCCCGCAGCCCTTCATGGTCAAGAAGATCCTTCAAACGGTGTCCAAAACCTTCTTCTGTAAGTTTGCATCCACCTGCCGGCGATGGATAGTCCACAACCCCAAATTTCTTCGCCAGCTCAAACTGAGGTTCGCGGCGGCGACCGGAAAGTCCAAGCAGTCGAGACCTGTCCAGTTTTCCCTCCTGCTCGGGGATGGTCGGCTCCAGTAATTGCGCCGATAGCGGACGCACAAGACGTCCGGCAAGCCCGCTGGACTTCTCCACGACCCCGAGGGACTGGCGGTTCTGGCTCATGGGACGCTGGTTAAGCACCTCTCCTGTAGCGACAAAGTCAAATCCCATTTCAACCATCATTTCCCCTGCGCGACGGATCATGGTGGCATGGCAGTCGATGCAGGGATTCATTGCGCCGCCGAAACCATGCGGTGGATTTTCGATGAGTCTGCACTCATCCTCCGTAAAATCGACTATGTGAAGCTTGACACCCAATGCCTCTGCGGCACGTTTTGCCGCCCCGACGGCAAAGAACGGAGTCTCAAAGCAGACACCCTCGACATACGCTCCGGCATCCTGAAGCACCTTTACCGCAAGCTGGCTGTCGAGACCACCGCTCAACAGGCTAAGTCCTCTAGCTTTCATGTCCTGTACCATTGTCCAAGTGATTTGGAGACTTCAGATCCCGAAAGTTCCTTTTCCAGTCTTTCCAGAACTTCCCCGACGGAGCCTGGAGTCTCGCCGTCGGACATGTCGTCGCGAACCTGAAACACAACGCCGAAATCCAGCCCGTACCGCCTGTATGGAATGGGATCCGCCTCTGCGGCAAGGGCGCCGAGCTCCGCGGCAAGGGCGAACGCCTCGCCGGTCTTTCGTTCGCACACCGAGATGTAGTCTTCGCCCACCGACTGCGCAACGCCCATCAAGTCATCGCCCTGTCCTTCGCAGAGCGCGATATGCGAACCCACCGTCGCTTTCACCATGTCAATGGCGTTCGTGAAACCGGAATTCGCTATGAGTTCGTAACCATGTGCGACAAGCCAATCGCCTGCGGCAATCGCGACCGGAAGGCCGTGTTCCTTCCAAACGGTCGGTCGTCCATAACGCTCCTCGTCGCAGTCCTGTATGTCGTCATGTATGAGCGAAGCCTTGTGAAAGCATTCCACCGCCTCGCATATGACATCGATGCGACAGCATGACGGATCTCCGCCGGCGGAAAGATACGCCGCCCTGCAAAGACGCGGCCGCAATCGCTTGCCGCCGCGTCCACAGAACTCCAAGGCAATCTCGGAAATCCGCGCCATGCCAAACACCCGATTTACTTGCCGAACACTTCAATTTCAACGTAGTTGTTCACGGGTTCAGACGTGGAACCCGCCGAATAGCAGCGCACATAGCGGGCCTTGGTCATCTTGCCGTCGATTGGACGACCGTCATTGCGCTCGCGATACTCCTTGTCAGTGCCCTTGCCGAGCTTGGAGGAGTTGTCGTGGTCGTTGTTGAAGATGGTCGTGACACCCGTCGCAAACTTCGCGTCATTGGAGAGCTGGACGATCACATCTTTGTATACGCGCTCATCGCCCTGATCATGCCACACACAGACGGCTGAAACAGTCTTCTCCGCGCCAAGATCGAGCTGCACCCACTGAACGCCACCGGGGAGTTGAAGCATGCAGGTCGCGTCAGGGGTCTTGTCCGCATCGACAACAAACTCGTTATCGCCAGTGACCGCCTCTTCGGACGTCGTAACGACCGTATCTTCGGTAGATATCTTCTTGTCGAAACCGGAGGGAACCATTATCGGCGCACGATACTTGCCGGGGCCCGGATCGGGTTCGAGGTTGTCGCTCTTCACTTCCTTGGGCGTACCGCTGGAGTGGGGCGGAGGGATCTCGAACTTGATGGCCACCTTGTCAGCAGCAGCGCACAGCGCAACCGCAATGACCGAAAACGCAATAAGTCTCTTCATGATGTCATTGTCCTTTCTTTCGTTGAAAATTTGCGCGGATTCTACCAAATCCATCCGTTGCAATCAAGCATAATGGGGGCCCGCCATCCATTGGACTACATTATATGCCAAAGTATGCAGAAAAAATGACATAGCGATCCAGACAGGACGAAGAGGTGCCATATGGGATGGTGGTACGGCAGATTCTTCCAAAGGTAGAACACGCAACCGAACGTATACAGCACTCCACCCAAAACAAGCCACATCAAGCCCGCCGTATGCAGGATTCTCGCCAACGGCACAATGGCAACAATGGCAAACCATCCCATCGCAATGTAGGCAGCCGTCGACAAGTAACGGCATTTCCCCGTATTCCAAACCTTCACAAGGACACCGATTACGACGGCGGTCCATTCAATGCCAAATATCGTCCAACCGAGAACGGCATGGCCATTGGCGCGGAGCGTTACCAAGCAAAACGGCGTATATGTTCCGGCAATGAGAAAATATATCGCCATGTGATCGAGGATGTTCAGCACATTCTTCGCCGGCATGTAGGTAACCGCATGGTACGCACTGGATATTGAGTAAAGAAGAATCACCATTGCACCGAAGATGCACCCCGACGTAATCTTCCAACCAAGATCAACGCCTGAATGAACAGCCTGCCACACCAGAAGTGCGATCATGGCTGCACCCAGATGGGAACCGACAATGTGAATAACGGAGTTCGCGACCTCTTCACCGGCTGTCGCGGGAGCCTCCCACTCCTCCACCATCCCGTTACTTAGCCGGAGCAGCAGGAGCAGGAGCCGCAGGCATTTCAGGAGAAGGCATTACCGGAGCCTGTTGCGCAGGGACCGGCGCTTCAACACCGCTCATCACGCTCCTGGAATGTACCGTCGATGTGAAACGGGCGAGAGCGAGAGTGTTGAGCAGGAAAATCGTACCGAGGATGATAGTGCCCTTGATAAGCACATTCCCGGCATCGGCACCGAAAGCCGCCTCAGCCATTCCACCACCAATGACACCGCCCAAACCTCCCTCTTTCGGCTTCTGGAGCAGGACGATACCCGCCAAAAGCAGACAGACGACAACTTCAATCACATAAAGAAATCCTATGAGAATCGACATTTTCTTCTCTTCCTTTCAAAAAATTTTCGTTCATTATACCTAAAACAGAACTCTTTTGCAAGAGACATGTTGCCTCTGCCGGAAATTGCGGTTTGCTGCAACATCGAATGGACAGAAATGCGCAAAAACAATATAATAAACAAGCCATGAAAGCAAAGGTTCTAATCATTCTTCCTTCCGATAAGTTTTTGCATCGCCAGATACTGGAGGGAATCCTAGCCTACGGAAGCAAACGCGGTCCGTGGCAGTTCCATTTCGAGACAGGCGACCGCTATGAACAGGGTCTCGGCAAAGGGCGGCGGTGGGGATGCACCGGAATCATCGCCATGGTTCGCGAAGCAAAGCAGCTCGCAGAACTTATCGGCACAAAAATACCGGCAGTATTCATCAATCCACCGGTAATGAAAAACGCCAAAGGAAGAAAACCGCCCCAATGGGCAACATTCGTAACCCGCGATCAGGAGAATGTCGGTACAACCGCCGCCGAATATTTTCTTTCCAGAGGATACCGTAATTTCGCTTTTGTGGGAACTCCCTGCAGTGAACCTGCCGAATGGTGCGAGCGGCGTCTGTACGGCTTCCGTCGCAGATTGCTCGGTGAAGGGTTGAACTGCTTTTCATTCTCAGCCTCTTCGCCCGAAGTAGCGTCTGATTTCGACAAGGAATCCATTGAACTTATCGCATGGCTGAAATCGCTGCCTCCTCAGACTGCGCTGTATGCGCCCTGGGATCGACGAGCCCTTCAGATAATCGGTCTGTGCCTTGATGCAGGCATATCGGTGCCCGGCTCTATCGCAATTCTCGGCACCGACAACGACGAAGTGCTGTGCGAATCCGTATCACCTTCACTGTCCTCCATCGCTCTCGACGGATGCACGGCTGGAACGCTCTGCGCACAACTTTTGGACGCCCACATGCGCGGACTCAAGGTCGAACCGCTTGTCGATCTGGCGTTCCCCAGAATCGCAACCCGGCAATCCACCGATGAAATGCAAGTGCCCGACGCCTTTCTTGCAAAGGCACTTGCCCTTGTGAGGAAAGACCTTTCCGTTACGCACACCATTGCGGAACTTGCGTCGGCCGTCGGAATATCAAAGCGCACTCTTGAGATGAAGGCAAATCTGATTCTGGGGACAACGCTCAAAGCGGAAATCGACAGGATCAGGCTCAACGAGGCCGTGCGACTGATATCCAACACCAATATGTCGATGCAGTCGATAGCCGAAAGATGTGGATTCTGCTGCGCCAGCCATCTGAACACCAGATTCAAAACCATATTCGGACACAACCCATCTGTATTCCGATATCAACCTCCTAAATGACACTGTCTGCAATCTGGAGAGAACTCAGCATCAATATTTTGGGGACAGGCCAAAGCCTGTCCCCAAATGACTCATTCTATCAGCAACCGCCCGTTCCGTCACCGGAACACGATCACTTGTTGACGATATTGAGCGTATCCGTGCGCAACTTCACATAGTTGCTCTTGCCCTGAGAGGCCTCAAGCGGTTTGAAACGAGCCGCAAGCTTGTCGAGCTCATCCTTGAAAAGCCCTTGCTCCTTGAGGATGCGAACCTTCTCGGATGCGATGATGCCATTGCGGAGTTCAAGAAATCTGAGCGACGGAGAGCCGTCGGGATAGACAAGGAACGTGTCACCCGCGCGCCAGTTCCCGTAAGTTGCATCCTTGACCGGATCCTGAGGCCAGCTGTTCCATGCCCAGCGGAGGAAACCGTCAAGTCCGCACATGGACGGATAGGCGCCGAGCCAGAAAGCCTCGCCGGGGCCGCTTGACATGAAGGTGTTCGGATAGAGCGGTCCGCAGCACACGTAGAACGTCGTCGTCATGCCCTTTGCACGGCGCTCGGCGGCCTCCCTGAGATATGCGTCATCGATCTTCTTGCCGAGAATCATGCAGAAGTTGTCGATCGTCGTGCCATACGCAGAAGGCAGGCGGTTTCCGGCCATGGCAACCTTCATGTCCGGCACGAGACCGCGGATGAACGAGCCGATCTCCTTCACATCCTCAATGGAGCGCTCGTCCATGGCGATGAAGGTATCCTTGAACCAGCCCTTCTCCTTGAGATGCTTGGCGAAATCGACGAGAAACGCCCCCCAGTAGTCCTTGAACTCAGGAGTACCAGGCTTCGCGACAACGCTGTGCTGCTTGCCGTCCTCGTCGTTCCAGCGGACGACATACCCCCACGGACACATCGTATAGCAGGCGATGTCCGGACCAAGACCGCAGGCGCGGCCGAATTCCACATACTCGTCGAAGATCGAGTAGTCAAACTCCCATGTGCCGTCAGCCTTCTTGACGCGCCCAACCATCGTTCCGTAGGCGTCGCGGCACTGATGGTCCCAGGCTTCCGGGAGAAGCGTGACCGTAAGCGTCTTCTGACCCGCCGTCGCCAACGTCTCGTACACCGGCTTCATGGCGGCGTAGTGAGCACAGGAGAACGGCTTGACGCCGAAATAGCGGGATACGGCCCACGGATGCTGCCAGAGATCAAGGAAGAACTTCCAGTTCCTGGACGGCGGCAGAACGCGGTCAACAACGCTGTTGATAATAGCAGCAACAGTGGCGGCGGTACCGCAACCGATACCCGCGTCAGCTTCACCGTATCTCTGGGCTATAACGACGATCTGATGCGCGCCGAACTGGAACGCAAGGGCTTAGACAACGAAAGTATCATTCCGAAGCTGGAGGTAAATAACTGATGAAAGATAAACTCATCAAGAACCGAAAGCTGGTTCTCGGCATTGTTTTGCTGCTCATCGCATTGTTTGTGTTCGTGAATGTTTATTTGAAAAACAAGGAAGCTCACGAAGCCGAAGTGGCGCAGCTGAATATGTATATCACCGCATTGGAAAATAACATTCAGGAAAATCTGAAATACGCAGGCATTCAGGAAGAGCTGGATGCCGCCATTGAAGAGGTTAAGGCCGACAGACAGGAGCTTTACGAAAACTTCCCTGTGGAACTAAAGGAAGAAGACCAGATCATGTATGTTCTGTATCTCGAAACCCTGTTTGACACGGAAATCAACTTCTCCTTCAGCACGCCCCAAGCCATGGCTATGATGAGCGAGGGTACACTGATGGGTCTGACCCTGACAGTCAACTATGAAACCACCTATAAAGGCTTCAAGGAAATGATCGACTATCTGGCAACAGACTCTCGCATTGTATCCGTTTACAGCGCAACCATTGATTATGATGAAAAGACCAATAAGGCCATAGGTGACATTACCCTGCTGCTGTATCTGATCGATACCGAGCTGATGGATTATGTTTCCCCCGACGTCAAGGTTCCCCCCACAAACAAACCCAATATCTTTGAATAATCATCTCAACCGTTTATGAAGGGAGGAT
>SUVZ01000115.1 GCA_015061765.1 Lentisphaerota bacterium | reverse complement strand
TTGCGCCCTTCGCCTGAGACATAGGAGTACGGAATTGAAGCCCCTGTCCAGTTCGCTGCACCATCTTTCCCGTCATCCGTCTCAAAACCAGAATTGACGACCATATTGTCCGCAATGGAAATAAGAACGGCAAAAATAGCGACAACTGTTAACAACGATCTCATATTCCGTATCGGCATGACCGGAGTTCCTTCATAGGAAGATCACTTCCTGTCCATGAAAAGCATAATTCCCGCCCACAAGGTACTGGACCGCCGTAGGTGAAAATCTCTCCTGAACAGCTATGTGTTCATGTCCTGCAAGAATCGCTTTCAGAAGAGGCTCTTTTTTCAGGTATGCGATAAACTCCCGGGTAACGGAATCACGACACTGCACGGCATAGTCATGTAACGGAGCCGGCACATCCCGCGAAACAGGCCCCTTTGCATAGTCCCAAAACTTGCATGTGGCACGCCATATATTTGCCGTATAGAACGGAACGTGCATACAAAGGACTATCGGGTAGCCTCTTTCAACTTCGGTCTTGAACTTGAGAACCTGTTCCCGGGTCACGGTTCCGTTGACATCATCCATGCATATGAAATTCACCCCGTTGATGGTTTGCGACGAAAAGGAAATATCGAACGGATAACATTTGCCCAACATCGCCCGGGTTGCGGAACGAGACGGATTGAACCCTTTTTTCTTGTCCATCCCCATGTAATGCGACTCTTCATGATTTCCAATCGAGCCGAACATCTTAGCTCCGAAGTACTTCTTTACAAGATCCAAGTTTTTCCGCGACACCCAATCTATGAGATCGCCCGTGTGCACAAGATAGTCGCACCTGCTCTTGGCCCATGCAATGGATTCCTTGAGCGCCTCTTCCTGAAATCCGCCAAACGTGACCGTACGTCTGACCTTGAGTTGCTGTTTCCATTCATCCTCATCCGGATATGCATCCGTCAGATGCGTGTCCGAAATGTGGAGGACAGAAAACGGTTTTGTGGCGCCTGCATCTACCGTGACAACGTTTATGCACATGCGTTCATACCGTCCCCGCTTGGAGAAAACACCGAAATCTCCAGCAAACGCCGGAAGCAGCGATGTTGCCATCAACGCACCGGAACCACATATCATTTCCCTGCGGGAGCAGATCATTTCAGCAATCCTTCCACCGGACATGCCACCCGAAAACCGTAATACACGTCACCCCAATTCGAGCTTCCCGTCATTTTGGCCGCCGACCGTGCATTCAAATACGAATGGCGATAGCTTCCTCCCCGTCTCGTGGCGGTAGTATTGCCGTCTGTGGGAGGTCCATAGGGATTATCCGTAATTCCGCCCTCACTCCAATCCGAGACAAGCGAATCCGCCAACGTCCTTTCATCGGCGGCACGATTGTCAAGCACATACTCCACCACGTTCCCATGCATATCATAAAGTCCCCAACCGTTTCCGTCGCGCATACCCACCACTTGCGGCAGACCATCGGCACTTCCCTCGTTTTTAGGGACATTCGACATAAACCATCCCATTTTTTTGGCGGCCGTCTCGGAGTTTCCGCCATTGGCAAACGGAGCGCCCGAACCGGCACGGCACGCATATTCCCACTGCGCATCAGTAGGAAGGTCAAACCCGTCTATGCCGGTATGGCTTCGTAACAGCCCAATCGAACTCGCCGGATTGACGGCATGTCCATTTTCCGGCCAACAATACTCGTAATCGTCTGCACTTCTCCACTTGCGTCCACGCAGGGTTTCAAATCCATATAGGCTGTTGACAGGACGTTTCGCGGAATCCGGCAAAGTTCGGGAAGCCTGCGTACTTGGGTTGTTTTTGGCAAAAAGCATATACTGCCCCTGAGTCATTTCGAAGACCGCGATATAGTAGTCTTCCGTTAACCTGACTTTGTGCAGAAGCTCCTGCGCACCATAGTTGTAGTCGGAATCGGTATTATGCGCTTCTGTGACGGGGGCGCCCATCTTCCACACCACATTCTTCGCCGGTATCTTTCGCATGACAAGCTTGCTTGTGCGATAGTCGTCATTTTCCAGCAAGCCGCCAGGAAGCAGATTACGGGACTCGTAGAATTTCGGATGCCTCTCTTTCTGTGGCGCCAGATCCACAACCATATAATCAGGCGGCGCATCAAGCGGCCATGCCGTGACTTTCGCCCTGATGCATCCTGCCGGAATCGAACCGCAACCGAATCCGTTGGCCGGCCACCACACAGCAGTGAGCTTTCGTCCGAGCGTACGAATCACCTTGTTCGCATCTCCCTTTATTTCACCAACGGCCTTTCCTCCGATCGACACCCAGTCTCCTGACGCATCCGCCAACGTATTCGTCTGTATGTCGACAGTTACGACCGCTGCCTCCCCAAGAAGAACGTAATTGATCCGCGAAGACGCCCCGCCGTTGACGGATGACATTTCGACAGATCCCGGCTCGATGGACGGAACCGCCCCGGCATAACATCCGATTCCAAGAACAAAAGCAGCACAAAAAAGCTTGTTCATCTTCTTTTCCTCCCTCTATCAACTTCTATCTCAACACAATTGTCAACCCTACCGGATGCGTGTCCAGAACATCAAGCGCCTGCAGTTCCAGCCGTAACGTCCCAAACGCCTCGAAGATTGCATCCGTTGCGCCATACTCCGAACTGACCGATGGATTGACATAAGCGCGAGTATCCCAAAAATCGTCATTGACGGTATTGTCAAGCGCACAAACCGCGACCGGAAGCGCCAACACGGCCGAAAGAGCGATTGTCATCATAGGTTTCATGCCAGCCTCCTTTATTCCGCGACAGCGGGACACACCAAACGGAATCCGTGGTAATCCGATTCGTAATTGTATCCTCCCGACGATTGGGCCGATGCCGATGAACGGGCATGTCCCAACTCCCAAACGACAGAACCACCTCGTTTTACCACATAAACGCTCGGTCCGGACTGCTCATATCCTGCATCGCCTCCATCAGGATCGACAGTAACGCCTTCGTCCTCCCAGTCGGTGGCAAAGTTCGCAGTTCTTCCATCCCCTGTACGGTACCTGTCAAGGCAGAACTCCGCAACATTTCCGTGCATATCGAAGATGTTCCAGTCGTTCGGCTCTCGTGTTCCCACCTCACGGGGTTTCCCGTCCTTATTGGTGGAATCATGCTTATACCAACCTACGGAAATGGGGTCGAAACCATTCTTCCTGTAATTGCAGAACATGTACTCCTCCCCGGCGCGACACGCATACTCCCATTGGGCTTCGGTCGGAAGGTCGAGTCCGGCGAGTCCGGTCTTTTTGCGGAACAGCCATATTGCACTGTTTTCTGCTACATTGTGGCCACCATCCGGCCAGCAGTACTGATTGTCGGTGGCGCTGACGTATTTCATTCCGCGCAATACCCCAAGCGCAACCTTTGTCACCGGAAACTTATCGCCGACGACAACCGTACTGGGCTTACTCCCGGTGACAAGCTCATATTGGCGCTGCGTCGTCTCGTATATCGCAACATAATAATCTTCCGAGAGCATTACGAGATGCGGCTGTTCCACACCCGGTTCTCTTCCATATTGGTTTTCCTTATCCAGCGACCCCATTCTCCAGACCACGCCCGAAGCCGGAACCTTTCTGAAGATCATCTGGTCCGTCTTGTAAAGATCGCTTTTCAAGCCTCCGGGAATATGCGCCGGATCGGCATAATAGCGCACGTCACCTTCCTTGCCGCTTTCCAGCCCGCATACCATGTACGGCGGCGGAGCATCTTTAGGCCATGCCGTCAAGACGGCACGGAAACGTCCTGATTTCACCAGCCTGTCTGGCCAATCGCGGCGCGCCCGCCACTTGAACGATAACGGATCGTCCGAAGGTAAAATCAACTTGTTTACATTCCCCGATACAGACTGCACAAGCGAACCGTCAAGAGAAATCCAGTCCCCCTGCCCATTATCCAATGTGTTCGTCTGCATTTCCACTGTTACAACAGCAGGAGCCCCAGTAAGGACATATTCGATCTTTATGTCCCGAGTACCCTGCGGCTGGCTTACGACCACCTTGCTTGCATCTATCGCAGGCGCGGCGGATATGGTTGCCGCCAATGACGCGCATACGCCAAACAGACCTCTTTTCATGTACTCTCCTTTGGTTTGCATTTCAATACACTCTAATTTCCTGGATTCGGGCATCCCGTGCCCCCCAAGTAGCATCGACACGCACTTTTATCGCAGTGACCTCCACTGGCTCGAACCTGTGCACCCGCAACCTGAAAACATTGCCTTTGACGCTGTCAAGAATCCGCCATTCGCGACCGACCCGTCCAAATACGGTATAGTCCTTCACGAGAGTCTTCGGGAAAGGACGCTGCGGCTGTTCGAAAGTCAATCCGGTATCGAACGTCAGACGAACTTCGCCGACTTTCTGAGGGCGGTTGAATACCAGCCGGATCCACTGTGGAAGCTCGTACACGGGATTCGAGCGCCACGCATGCGTGCAGACACCCTTCGACGGATAAATGTCGGGACGCGAAAACCCGTCAATTACGTACTCCGGTCTGGAGTCTACAGCGCCCTTCAACGCAGGTTCGGTGTAGAACGCAAACTGTCTGTCGGGATTCAGCTCCATTTCTCCGGTTTTCTTTCCATATGCGGCATAGCCGCCGAAAGGATACACTCGCAAGCGGTGGAACCATTCAACCCCATTGCATTTCGACATCTTCAGCCAAATGTGTTTCTTCGAGAGCCTGACGGGGGTTTCGCCCGCAAACTTCACGAACACCGGGGCTTTCTCCTTTGCGGCCCTACCCTTCATCACAGCCAACCTAGTGCGCGATGAGTCCTTGGGATCCACGCTGTCAGACTCGAAAACCTCAAGTTGCAGCGTCTGTTCAACACCGGAGTTGTTCCTCATGTAGCAGGAAACACCTTCAAGCACTTTCAGGTCGCCTCTCGGAACGCACGCCGCGACATCCTTATGGAGCGAATCGCGCCATGCATGGTGAGATGTCACCCCTTCAAAATCAAGGTCATCCCGTCCGAACGAGAAGTTGCCGACAGAGGAGGATGCCACGATCTTCGCCGCCCGGGCCTTGTCGGCCGGATCTTCATTTTTCACATACGGAATGAACTGGTCGTCCTTCAGCAACTGCTGACGCAATTCACGAATTCTCCGTCTTCCTATTTCGCGCGGAGAGAGATTCTCCCTCACCGCCATAGCTGCCGCTGTGCCGGCGGCCTGTCCCAAGGCAAATATCGTTCCCATGATCCTCGTGGAGCCGAGCGCCGCATGCGTAACCGAAATATTCCGTCCACACATGAAAAGATTGGATATGTTTCTGGAGTAGATCGTCCGATATGGGATATCGTAGATCAAAGTTTTGTCGACAGACCACCATCCATCCCCTTTTGGATTCTGCACACCCATGGGATCATGGAGATCAAGAGCCCAGCCACCACATGCAATAGCGTCTTCAAAACGCCTGCCTTCGCGGCAATCGGTGGAAGTCAGCACATAATCGCCACGCAAACGCCATCCCTCTCGCCTTCCGTTGTGGAGTTTTATCTCCTTGAGCTCGTGCCGACGGGCCTGATGTCCAAATTTCGGATGATTGCGCAACCAATTCCAATAGTCGAGATTTATTCTTACCAGTTCATCGCGGGCACGCTCAGGATCCTCCAGATCATCAAACGTGCCAGGATGTTCCAGCCACCAGCGCGATTGGATTCCGTTTACGTCCGATCTGTCGAAACCGTCCGGAAGCACACGAACCCATCCGGGAACATCAAACGGCACTTCACGTCCGACCCATCTGTAGACGTAATTGTTCAGGCATCCGCTCATCGTCAGCGTATCGGCCTTTTCTGGAGCATCCTTCTCGCCGTACTCGGCCTTTGCTTCGCGGCCATACATCCGCTCGGCCCCAACAAAAAAACCTATCCAGCCGTCCCCCGTTCCATCGACAAACATCTTGCCCTTATAGCGAATCCTTTGTCCGGTAAGAGTATTGACCGCCAACACGGACTCAACCCGATCTCCCGACCTCTCCGCCGATATCACGCGTTCGTTGGAGCACTCCGTCAAAAGCTCTTCGGCATCCACCATTCTGCGGTACGCCGCACTGCGTACCTGTTTCGGGAGTGTCCTGCGCAAAAGCCTGGACTCCTCCAATATACCCCCTTCACGGCTGTCGACAACCCCTTTGTGGTAATTGTTCCCCGAACCGCCGATATAGGTATCCTGCTCCACACTTGCATTTCCACCGAGAACCGGACGGTCATGCACCATCACCGTTCTCGCGCCACAGCGTGCGGCGGCAATGGCGGACGCGAGGCCTGCGGGACCTGCGCCCACTACTACCACGTCATATGTACCTCCGTCCGCCACGAAGGGATCCGCACCCGTCAGCCGGATGCGTTCGGATGAGAGTTTCGCATCGTCATCCGGCGGAACGTAAGAAATGTCTCTGGTCAGAAGAACCGCATCACATCGGGCAAAACCTCCTGACAGGTCAACCAACCGAACGCAAACCTTTGCACCGCCATCAAGCGAGAAATCCCCGGCATTTTCCCATCGCCACCCCTTCCTGCCGGACACGCCGACATCCGCACTCCGGCGCCCGTCAATTTCAAGGCAAAACTTCCCAGGGGAGAATTCGGGCAGCCAATCTCTCGTTCGGACCCACACCCTCCAATTGCCTGAGGAAGGAACAACCATATCCGTTTTGGCGGGAGAAAGAGGTTTTAGCACTCCTTTTGCAATCAAATACGCACTGCCCATCTTATGGACAAACTGCGTATCAACCTCCCATCCTCCATAGTCCGCAAACGATTCGGCCTCGATCCACACGAACCCCGGCACGTTTTGACGGACCTCAACCGCAGGAGCCCGGAACTGCCGAAGCGTCTCCATCGGATCTGCATGGACAGCGGCAACCGCATGCAATGCAACAACGGATGATACGATCAACATCATCGTTCTATACATGATTGACTCCATCTGTGGATCTTTCCTTCTCCTTCTCTGAAAACACGTGCTAATATAAACCATCTTTCCGATTTTGCACACCCCCTAATTCTATGGGGCATCCTGAGCCCGCCATTTGTGATAAAATTCGCATTACAAATGAAACGTGTACTTTTTCTTGCTGTGTTTCTGTTCTGCACCTGCGCTCAGGCGACAGATGCGGCTATCGCCGAAACCGGTTCGGTGGTCCGTACGGCAGCCGGGCTTTCGAAAGTCGTAGACATCACTCGTCTGCAAAACGTTCCTTTTGACATAACGGCAACCGTCACTTCGCCGCTCGACACCCCTTGCTGGATATTTGCCGTCAACGACAAAAGCGGAGCCGCGACACTGCATCAATCGAAGTGGAAAAACCCGATCCGTCTTCACCCTGGCGATGTCGTTCGCGCAAAAGGATTCACAAAACGCTATTTTCCGACAGGTTTCATCGCCGCCATGGCCGACAGCATAGAGGTTACGGGCCACGGCGCCTACCCGCAACCTGTACTGATGGATCACGCCTTCATCCGAACCGGCAAGTACAACAACCGGCTTGTGAAAATAAAGGGGCCTGTTCGCGATGCGTTTCACGATGAGATCGACAGCAATTGGAACTATGTGCAGATACAATGCGGAACGGAATCGGTATATGTATGCTTCATAGGCACGGAAAACGACGACACCCGTCTTCAATCGCTCATTGACAGCGAAGTGTCGGCAATTGGTCTGTACACGCAACACAGAGGCGTACGGCAGTTCATTGGATTTACCGTCTACGCCGACAATTGGGAATCAATTTCCGTGACAAGACCGGCCCCGAAAAATCCATTTGACGCTCCCGAACTTGACAAGGTCCAGACCAATCAATCCCACGGTTTCATAAACCTCAAACGCCACCGTACCGCAGGCCGGGTAATTGCCGTCTGGCATGAGGGCCATATGCTGTTGAGAACCCGCAACAGAGCCGTTGTGCGTGTCGACCTTATCGGCAAATCGTCTCCCAAATACGGAGACTTGGTCGAGGTGGTTGGCTGTCCCGAAACGGACCTCTACCGGCGGAACCTGTCGCGAGCCATCTGGAGGCCCGTCAACGGACCCGACAGCATCGGCAAAGACCCCGCTCCAACAGACGTAACCGTAAGGCAACTGACAACGACCGAACTTGGCGAACGGGCATTTCAGACGAATTACCACGGTCTGCCGATACGCCTTGTCGGAACCGTGATCAGTCTTCCGTCCGAAGCCGACAACACACGTCTAGGTCTCAGGTGCGAAAACCAGATAATTCCCGTCGACGCGAGTTCGTGCCCGGAAGCCCTTGCGGATGTCAAAATAGGCTGCATGATCGCAGCCTCCGGCACATGTCTCATGGAGTCAGCAAACTGGCATCCTAACGCGCCGTTCCCGCACATAGAAGGATTCTCAATCATAGTACGCACTCCTGCCGACATTAAGATACTCGCATATCCCCCGTGGTGGACGGCAGGGAGGCTGTCTGCCGTCATCGGTGCACTTCTCGGACTCCTCGCAGGCATATTCATCTGGAACAGAATGCTGAACCGCCTCGCGGAACGGCGCGGACGCGAACTTGCGGACGAAAAGCTAGCGCATGTCACTTCCGACCTTAAGGTTTACGAACGCACGCGTCTTGCCGTGGAACTTCACGACTCGCTTTCGCAGAACCTGACCGGCGTTTCACTCGCAATCCGGGCGGCGAACCGTCTTGCGGATTCGGATTCCGACGGCATGCGTCAGTCGCTCAACGTTGCAGCCAAGGCCCTTGACTCATGCCGCGATGAACTCAGGAACTGTCTGTGGGATCTGAGAAATCAGACGCTTGAAGAAACTGACATGAACGAAGCCATCCGGCAGACTCTTGCACCGCATATAGGCGACAATACGAAACTTTCCGTCCGGTTCAACGTTTCACGAGAACGGCTTTCGGACAATACCGCGCACTGCATCCTGCGCATAATCCGCGAACTTGCGTCCAACGCGGTGAGGCACGGCGGCGCATCAGCGATAAAAATCGCCGGTTCAATTGAAGAAGACAGACTTCTCTTCTCGGTTTGCGACAATGGATGCGGATTTGATCCCGAAAGCCGCCCGAACGCCGCCGACGGACACTTCGGTCTCCAGGGAATACAGGACCGCGTCGACGGATTCGAAGGAGAGCTGTCCATAAAAAGTGCGCCAGATGCCGGTGCGAAAGTAACCGTTTCGATCAAGGTCAACATTCCAAAACAAGCGGACTGACAATGAAAAACACCATACGCGTTCTGATCGCAGACGATCATACAATCGTAAGAATCGGGCTTCGCACACTCCTCGGAGCAGAGAAGGATATTGAAGTGGTCGGCGAAGCCAAGAATGGCGAGATGGCGGTGAAGGAGGCGTTGCGTCTTCGGCCGGATGTCGTCATAATGGATCTAATGATGCCGAAGATGGACGGTGCCGAGGCGACCGCTGTGCTTCATGAAAGGCTGCCTGAAACCAAAGTGATAATCCTCACGACATTCGGCTCATCGGACGGCATCGCCCACGCCATAGAATCCGGCGCTGCCGGAGCGCTCATGAAAACCGCCGACGACGACGCGCTCATATCCACGATCCGCTCTGTTGCCGGCGGCAAAACCGTAATCTCTACCGACATAAAACGGCTTCTCGCGGAGGATCCGCCGATTCCCGTTTTGACCACCCGGCAAACCGAAGTCCTTCAGTCCATGATGAGAGGTCTCACAAACCGCGACATCGCCAAGCAGCTTGGCATACGTCAGGACGGAGTAAACGAGCATGTAGCGGCGATTCTTGCCAAAATCGGCGCGGCAAACCGCACAGAAGCCGTCGCCATAGCGCTGCGCAAACACCTTCTGAAACTATAAGAGTTTCGGCACCGGATCCGCATGCATCAAAGCATTATTGCTACAAGGAAC
>SUVZ01000114.1 GCA_015061765.1 Lentisphaerota bacterium | reverse complement strand
TTTCAGCGACTGAAAGACCTCGAGTTCCTCGCCAAAAATACCGTTTCGGATATTGCAGGCCGAAGCACGGAAACCCAGAGCTTTTTCGCGGCTCTTTTTCGCGCATTGCAAAGTGCTTTAAAAGAGCGTTCAAAAGACCTTTACTTCCTGCTTCAATCAAGGTCTTTCGGGATGTGTATTCGTCAAGTTTATAATAGACTTTTTTCGCCTCTTCATGAGAGGCTTCAAAGGCCTGTAAATCGAAGTTGATGGAGGTTGCCATTTGCGGTTGCTTTTTAGGTTGGGAAAGTGGTATAATTTCGGGCATTCCAGAAATCCCTCGGAGGCGCGACCGACATTGAGGTTCGGTATCACAAATCTGTCGGCAAATCTGGAATTATTTTTTGTCGTTTCCGCCTTCTTCAATACTGAATTTCCGTTTGTAAAAAGACTTTACGCGAATCTTCTTTTTTGCATCAAGAACAAGTCTGTAAAAATCCCCGTTCCCATCAGCCATAACGCATACAAAAGTATCATCCGTTCCTCCGGGTTCTACATAGTCGGGTTCATGGTAGATGGCGGGTATTAACTCAAGATCGGAAATCTCAAGAGGGATGTTGCGATCGTCGTCTTCCAGTGGGATAAAATGAGATCGGTGGTCTTTGCCGTTTGAGCGCTTCTTATTAAGCCACTCTTCATTTAATACAAATTGCTTGCCTGACACCTGTTTTTGAAGATGTTCATTCGGTAGTAAAGACATTAGCTTTGGACTTGCTTCGCCAATATCCATTGTAAACGGTTTGCGAGAAATAAAGGCTTCTTTTATTGCATCATGCCGCCAATGAATTGTACCGCCTTCGTGTCGAATCTGGTCTCCAAAGATCCGATGTAAGTCATCAAAGAGTTTGCGGTTTGTTTTGAACTTCAAGTCGGCTTCAAGACTTTCATTAAAGGCTTTTAAGGGTGATTTATCCGGGGGTTGATAATCTTCTTCCATAACGCCAAGCTTGACAGCCTCGTCATAGGAAACATCATCGAGTCCCATGCCGGAATTAAAATCAAACGGCGGGTAGGGTTGTTTAAACCTCGATATTGCAATCCATATCGGATCCTCTTTTAATGCAATCATGCGTCCTTGATACAGCTTGCCTCCTTTGCCAACCCACTTAGTCCGCCAGTCTCTAGGTTTCACTCGTTCTTCAATCCGAACCAGTTCCTGCGCCGGAAAAGCGAGACGGGCGCCAAGGGTGTTGGATTCCTGTGCTCTTGCGTAACCTGCCGCCATAGCGGCGTTTGTGTCGATAATGACGTTTGCGCGGGCGACGCTGCCGGGGTCTGTCAGCGATTCTGTTCCCTGGGCAATTCCTGCATCACGGGCGGCTCTCATAATATCGGAAACGACTTGAGCGCGCGAAGTTATCGCGCCGTCTTTATTCTTCGCTCCGTCGAGGAGTTGCGCGAGGCGAGTCCGGCAAGTTTCAAGGAATCTCACCGACTCGACGCGCGAGGAGAAGAACGCCCGATCGCGTACGGCGGCAGGCCAGGCCGACCATTCGGCTGAAGACAAGCCGGAGGCGACAAGATTCCTTCTGAGCAATACTTCACTCGGTGTCATGAGATATCCTTTCTTAATGATAAAAACCCTCTTATGGCGCGGTGCTAAAGTCAACGAGAAACACCTAATCTTTTCTGATTGCCATAAGAGGGAAAGTAAGGTTTCAGTCTACAACAGCTTCGGATTCCGCTTTGACCGCGGCATAAGCCGTTTCGCGAATTACATTGAGCGCAGCTGTACCGATTTCGTAACCTTCTGCAATCGCCCAGGCTTTAAGCGCAGCGTTGAAGGCTTCCGCCTTTTCCGAAGCAGTGCCGTCTTTCACGACGAGCGACTTGGAGAGTTCAAAAGCCTGGTTCATAAGCGCAGGATCGGAAAGAAGTTCGCCGATCGAGGTTTTCACCTTGCCGAAGATAATCTCCCATACCTTGGCGACCGTTTCGCGACAAAAAACAGCCGCGAACCAAGAGCGGATTTTAGACCATAGTTTCTTCATGATTTTACCTTTCTTTTTATTGTTACTTGGAAACTCTTTTTTCGACTTTCATTTCGCGCTTGAGTTCATCAAGCTCTTGAATCTTTTCAAGCATTTCAACCATAACCGCGTCAGGAACAGCCTTGCAGGATATGCCAAGAGAGTTGACGCAGCTTTCGATTTTTCGATCAGTCGGGATGTAGACGATTTCGGGCTTTGAAACACAGCCGACCAAAGATGTAAGCGTGATCGAGATTGCGAGCATCGGTTTTATGAGCCGAGCGACAATCTCGTTAAGTTTGGTGTCGTCGCTTGAATAAACCGCATCCTTGAGCTCGTTTGTCGTTGACTTTATTTCGGCATCACGCTTGGCGATATCTTCCTCCGCGGCACGTCGTTGGGCAACCGGTGAGTTTTTCCAATTGAACCAACCTCCAATGGCAGAGCCGATTGAGGATAAGAACGAGAGAAGTTTTGTCATTTTGTACCTCCAGCAGTTATTGTTACAGTTACATTTGTGGGACCCATGTTGACCTCGTCGGCGCGGCGTTGCCGGGCGTCGGCAAGTTTCTTAGGGACTCCCTTCTTATCAACGGTGCGCTTAAGGCGCTTGTTGGCAGCGTTGACGCTATCAATCGGACGGACAACTTTGGCCGCATCTTTAAACACCTTTCCGTCTTCATGTGTTGTGATCACAACGACATTGGACGGATCAGTGATGTGGCTTACAAGTTTGCCGTGCCAGAATTTACGTCCTTCGGATGTCTTCATATCGCGCTGATATTTAGCTTCTAAGAGTTTCACGACATCAACATTTGCAATCTCATTGGTTACACTTGCGTGAAGCGTGAATGAGATGCCCAAAAGGCAGAGAGTTAAGATTCGTTTATTCATAATTCAATCTCGCTTTCTTTTATGGTTATGTGATCTGAAGGACCATTTGTTATGCTGTTATTAGGTGCGAGGCGTACTCCGTCGCTGTAAATGCCAGTTCTGAACGGGACGCATTTATCGCTCTCACCTTTAAAATTCAGCTGCCAAAGAATCGCAGCTACGCCGTTTGTGTGGATGGTAGGTCCGGGCGTGAATGTCGTAAAGAACTGAAAATCGTTGGATACGGCGTTCTTAAACGGTATTTCAAGCGGACTTTTAGAGCGGATAAAGTCTGATTCATAGAAGATAGCCCAGTCGGTATCGTTGGTGCTGTCGATATGGCGATAAGCGCCAATAAAGTCCGCTGATTCGGGAACGACAGGCGAGCGCGTCCACTCGACATGAACAAGGTCGTTGGTGACATAAGAGCCTGTATCATAGAGGTATCTTACCTCAAAGTCGGTGTAAGGAAAGCTAACAGAGCCGATGCGGACTTTTACACCGTTGGCATAAGCCGGCGTAGAGTTCCAGATCCCGACCGCCGAAAGAAATAAGAGCATTATCACTTTGCTGTACTTAAACCTCAAATTCGGCGCGAACGCATAGAAGAGTACCGGCACAGAAAAAAGGATAAAGCCCACCGTGTCATGAAAAGCGATTCCGTGGCCGATTACGAGCATGCAGCGAAACGCGTTAAAGAGCATAGCGACCGGGAAACTAAAGGCGAGATATATCCAACCTCTTTTCTCCTTAGTGAAGATGGAAAAAAGAGATAAGAATACGAGAACTGCAAAAAGCCTTGCTCCACTACAGACATTCGCAACAACCCCGCACACGCCGTTTGAGAGAACAAAGGTATTTGTCTCGTTGTAAAATACCTCACCAAAACAAAACATGTTCATTATGAAGCATGTTGTTTCAACACAAGCCGTATCAATAAAATCAAACATTTTACTCTACCTCTGTTAAGCTTAAAACTTTTGTTCCGCTGACGGTACTTACGCCGATTTTATATTTCTTACCATCAATGACGATTGTCTGCATCGCAACCGGCGCGGTGTTGCGGATATAGGTTTCGCCGCCAATCTCATAATCGGCGTAAACAAACATTGATGGATAATCCGCCTTAGGCCACCATTCGAGAGTGTAGCCGCCAGAAACCGAAGACCACTTTATGTTCGCGGCGCAGTTCGGGTCGTTTTCGGGAACAAACGCGCCGGCCTTAAGTCCTTCGACGGAGATGTGCGCAATCGGGGCTGATACTGCATTGGTTATCGCGTATGTGGTGAAATAATGCGGAACTCCCATTATTATTTCAGATGTCATCGCATGCGCTTTAGCGTAAACGGTGCGCTTATCTCCCTTTACGATTTCAAAATGCGTCTTGCCTTCGGCATCGGTGATACGAAAATATCCATTGGTTGTACCGTTAATGTCGGCAATTGTTCCGTTAGATTCGAGAATCCAGACCGCATTCCTGCCGTTTACATATCGCTGATAACTCGCACCAGCACAAATGGCTATTTTAGGTTGACCTATCCAAAAGTAACCGTCGGGCGCGACGTCGCCGGTTACGCCGTCGTAGAAAGCGTATTCTTTCATGGCGCGGGCGGAAATCTGACCTTCGATGTTGGTTCGCCAAGAGTAAAAACCAGGCCATTTATCCCAGTCGAAGTAAAGGCCTGTAAACTTATTCCAGCGAGTCATTTCATTCCAGATATGCAGCCATTCAAATTCACCCGTTTGTGAGTTCTTCTGGCGGATCTGAACGTGAGCTGCGGGAATTTTAGTCGAGGAATTGTAGTTGGTGACGATAAACTTGGCGTCCTCAGTATTGAGGTGTGCCCCGATTGTCGCGACCTGACCTTCGAGCCGGTCAACTTTGTTAGACAGTGGTGATGAGACTGATACAGCGATGTCGGTGGCGTTTTCGGCAGAGATGCCTACATCTTTCAGATCGGAGAGACGGGCAAGGCCGAGTGCATTGCGGGTTGTCTTCGGGATCTTCTCGAGCCGCAGTACAATTTCCTCCGCTTCCCTAGTTAGAAATTCGATATATCCCGCTCCCGGAGAAGCGGCAGCGATTGCCCACAGCGCCGTTAAACTAAAACCTTCCGTATACCGATATGAGAGCTGGTACGTTTTTTTGCCGGTAACTGGATCGATGTATTCGACATGTGAGTCCAAGGCACTGTTCAGGACCACACTCCCGACAGAGAGAGACGGAAGATGCCCGTATTGATTGGTTGGCCCCCGCGCATCTTCCAAAGGAGTGACAAACTTCGGGTTGACGTAAGTTGCCAACCACTCTCCCCCATACGGTTTAACCACCTCATTGGTAACGATATTGCAGACGTCGTTGGTGGTGAGGCCGTCGCCGCTTGTACCGGCGGGAGGATTCGGCTGCTTGGCCCAGTCCGGGACGGTCGGGTCGCTTTCTTCCAATGCGATCCCGGATAGATACTCCACGAGGTTGGTACCATTGATCGTGGGTGTACCCATGAGCGCTGCATCAAATGCGACGCTCGGCAACGGCTGTACTGCCGGTGCGAACCCAGGAGAGGGCAAGAATCTCACCACGGCCGATGCGAAGGCGTTGGATTGCATACCAAAGAAGAATATCACACGTCCGGCTCCAGGATTATGTATAGGGAGCCAGCTTGCCGACACCGTGTTTGAACTTACCGTTGCAGGCATACTCCACCACGCCTCGCTCATGCCGTTGGTCTGCCAGTAGAGATTAGCGCCACTTTCATCGAACGGCAAATCCCCGAACCCTCTGAAAGTGCAGCGAAACTCCAGCGTTTCGCCCTGATGCGCCGTGAAGTTCGCAGGGGTGGTAGAGTCGGGCCGCCGCGTCCATTCAAGCGGAACGCCGCCCTTGCAGATGCTCTGCAGGGTAATTGCAGCGGACATTAAAACGAATTTCAGATAGTGTTTCATGATGTCTCCTTTTATCCCAAAAGCGTTATTGTCGGATCCCATCCGCCCGTGAATTCTCCGTCAGCAAACAGGAAGTTCTCCGTCGCCCTGACTGTAGAATTAGATAATCCACTTCCTTTGTTCTGCTCGTTCTGGCTTTCGAGATCAAACTCGGTTATATCTATGAAACAAGTCAACAGAAGCGTATGCGGACCAGTTGTGATCAAATCGATATCTGTTTCAAATTCGCTTCCTGTATCGTTAACTGTGCCATCTATTGATGCCACTAGTTCATAATTTCCAACTTTTGGCAAGCTCGCTGTGTATAGTTCATGGCGCTGTAAGGTTAAGTCAGAATAGTCATCCAATCTGCTGTTTCTGGCTAGCCATACATTGCGCTTGATTCGAGCATCATTCTCTGTTCTGTTCATTTGGTCGCCTTCTGTCGTTATCCGTATCTTTTTCGCCTTGAAGGATTTCGGTATGCAGAATGGTAAGAGTCCCTTCTTGCGGGTGATATAGTAGTAACTCGAGCCATTGTTTCTAATATCTCTCCCTACGGAAAATCCGGGTATTCCTTGCTCATTCCAAAACGATCCGCTTGGGCCTGACCCTTCGCTATAAACCCGTAGCATTTTATCTGCGTAAAATGCTGCATAGCATTCATGAATCCCTCCACAGGTTTTCTTATGACCGATAAATCCATCAACGGGATTTTTGCTTCCTCTGCCACCGTTCGCATATATCGGTCGCAATGTCGTGCTTTCTATCTTCGAGGCATCTGTTTCATCTGCCTTTTTTTCAACTATCCATCCAGGGGCATACACATCCCCCGCTAAATATCCTACAATTACCCTTCCGTATTCGTCCGGAATGTGATAAAACCCATCTTTGTTGAGCCCTGTATCAGTCGCTTCCCACCAATCACCACTTTTTCGTACGACAAACTCTGTCCCTTTAGCCGTACTCGCAACTTGATTTTCGTTCCAGCCGGTTACTTCGCCGTCAGTCTCAATCTCAACAACCGGCGATATGTACGCACAGCCCTCAAGCCAGTCTCCGCGCGACACATTGTAGTTCTCCAGTCCCACCACCAGAAACAGGTATTTCTTCAACGACTGCGAACTGACGGAGATAGTCACCTTCTCTGTAGCGGCATACCAGTAAATCTTGTTGTCGCTTGACTTGCGTTCTTCTCGCTTCGCAACACCCTCGATATGCGCAATACCCTCTCGCGCTTCAGCACAGTTGACCGGTATGTCTAGAGTGTCCGACAGATGTACGGCAAGGCGAACTCCTGTCGAATTGTATGGATCGGAAGTGACTCTGAGCTTGACGGCTGTCAGGTTCGGATACGCAGCCATGTCAGGCATTTCAAACACATAGCAAGCCGCGTTTGCGTATGCCCTGTGCCTTCCTCCGCTATGGTCTGCGCACCATAGCGCCGCATCAAGCCTGTTTCTGATTGCCACATTCATGTCGAGACCTGTCGTGCCGGTGGCGTTGTCGACCACTTCGCTTGTGTGATACGCCATCTGCGCAACCTCATCTTCGACTTCCTGCCATGGCGTGTCGCACAAGCCGTCCACGACTGCCTGTGCGTCCGCTATCACCGCATAGGCCGGAGTGGTGAACGCCGCCGTGTATTTCTTGAGAAACCTTCTGCCTTTGATTCTGTACTTCATTTGATCCTCCTCAGTTCTTTAGCGTTATTTTTGGACTCCATCCGCCTGACAGCACCATCCCTTTCCACAGTAATGCTTGGGGGGCGGTTATTTGCACTGCCTGCTGCAAGTACATTGCGTAAGGATCGTTCCATCCATCGCCCAGCATTATTTGGCTTGCATTGGCACCCGATGATCCTGCTATCTTGACAAGTTCATATTCGTCTATATGGCAGGTCAACAGCAGTGTATGCGCCTTGCCGGATTCAATATCCACCTCCAACTCAACACCTTCAGCGCAAACATCTCCCACGGTGCACTCAAGCGACTTCAATAGTTCCCATTTGTCAACTTTGTTCAATGTAGCAGTATACAGCTGATACTTTTGAAGGGATTTTTCGCCGTACGAGATTTCCATGGCGTTGCGCGCTATCCAGATATTGCGTATGGTTGGCGTTCCCTTGACGGCTGCATAGTCATTTGAGTGCGTCCATGACACCTTCATTCTTCCTGTCTTCATACCATCTGGGATTACAAAAGGAACGAGAAGCTTCTTCCTGGCCAATATGAAAACACCTTCCTCATCTTTTCCCACTGTGTATGCCGCACCAGATCCACCGACCTTTGAAAGAATTTCACCTTGATGGTTTACTTGCGCGATGGTTACATCCTTATTCTGCTTCATTCGATTCTCACTGAACGCAATCATATCGAGTCTCTTATATGAGAATTCGCTCCAGTCCGTTGCAACATTTGCCCCCAGCTGATCCGCTGTAATTCCTTCAGGGAGATCACCATCCCTAGTGATGATGTCATTGCTGCTGAAGCCTTGATCTTCATCGCATATCATGAACTCTACCGATTTTGCGGCTGTCTCCGTGCGCCCCTCGATCCACCCTGTAACCTCGCCGTCCGTTGTTATCTCTACCGTCGGCGAGATGTATGCGCTTCCCTCCATCCAGTCCCCCCGGACAACCGTATAGTCTTCAAGTCCTACCATCAGGAGGAGATGTTTTTTCAGCTGCTGTGCGGCTATTTCTATTTCCACCTCCCCGGTATTGGTGAACCAATACGTTTTCTTGTCCGAGCCGATGGCCGTATCGCGCGGCACCGCACCGGCGACATGCGCAATCCCCTCACGGGCAATTGACCACTCCTGCGGAATGCTCAGCGTATCCGACAAGTGCACCGCAAGGCGCACCCCGGTCGAATTGTATGGATCGGAAGTTACTCTGGCCTTTACGGATGTCAGGTTAGGATACGCTGCCATTTCGGGCATCTCGAAAACGTAGCAAGCTGCGTTTGCGTATGCCCGGTGGAGTCCGGCCACATGATTTGCGCAGAACAGCGCGGCATCGAAGCTCTCGCGGATCGCGACATTCATGTCGAGGCCTGTCGTCTGCGTCGCCTCGTCCACTATGGCATTTGTGTGATACGACATCTGTGCAGACTGGACATCCGTTGGCGTCCACGGTACGTCATCCAAATCCTCTGCAGCCGCCTTTGCGTCGGTGTTGGCTGCGTACACCGGCGTGTCGCACGGCGCCGTGTACATTTTCAGATATCGTTTTCCTTTGATTCTGTAAACCATGATCGCTCCTTTTGCTTCAAATCAACCTGTGCAGCAGTCGTCGCTGCCTTCGTGCGGTTCGTCCTCTGCTGCAACCCCTCCGCCGCCACCGCTCCCTCCGTGGAAGTCTGCACCACCCGGATCGTAATTGGAGTAGTGCACCGGATCGCCGCCCTTGCTAACTCCGCCTGGGCCGCCAGACGAGCCGGGATGGTCGCAGCCGTCTGCCGCCTCCTGTTCACCCTCTTCATCGTCGCCTCCGCTGCAGCAGTCGCAATCGCATCCGCAACTTCCTCCACCGCCTCCCGATGGCGAAGGAGAAGGCTCGTTGCCCGGCACTATCGGCTCGTCCGAACCCTCTGGCGTTTCCGGCTCTTCCTCTTCCTTTTTGACGCTGATCGTATAGACACCATCTTTCTCTTCAACTTCTATGCCTTCCCCGGCGCTTATGCTCTTGATCTCAATATCGATATCTTCGGTTGTCAATATCTGGCATTCAGTTTCCTCTCCATTCTTCCTTACGGTAAGCTTGTGCAGTTCGGCGTCTTTCCCTTCATCAAGCTTTGACGGATCGAGCTTTATGCGACTTGTGGCGTCACTTCCTCCGATTGTTGTCTTTGCTTTCTTCCCCGGCGCGAACTCGGTGCTGGAAAGCGGCGGTATCGGCCCCATCTCCACCTCGGCGGCTCCGTCGGCGGGCTTGCCCTCGACGCGGCTTGTCGCAAGGGTTGTGCGGCGTTTGTTCCGGAAGTTCGAGAGGAGAGATGCCATGTCGTCGACCGACAGGAACTCCGGCGCCCCAAAGTGGCAGTCTGCCGTCAGTTCGGCGCAGTCGATCTCAATCTGCGTGAGATATAGTTCGTCGCATCTGTCGCCAAGCTGAGGGAGAGTGTCACCGCACTTGACCGTC
>SUVZ01000113.1 GCA_015061765.1 Lentisphaerota bacterium | reverse complement strand
GGATTCCGATGGGGACAGACCCTTGGAACCTGTCACCCTGCCGTTGTGGAAGGGGGGCGAAAAGCTTGAGGATTTCATTGCAAGAATCAACCGCCGCGTTCAGCGGAGGTGACCGATGCAAAAAACTATACGTGCGGGTCGCGTATGGTTAGGTCATAAAGTGGAGAATTGAAACAAGCGCATTACAGTGCAAAGACCGGAATGATTTGGGCTGTGTGCAAGGAGATGATCATATGAGGATTCGTTTCGTATCTTTGTTGACGGTCGGAATGGCGCTCGCTTCCATTGGCGGAGCGGGTGGCGCGGAAATGGATTCTGCAACGCCCGAATCTCAGGGCGTCTCTTCAAGGGCGATACAAAAGTGGATTGAAGCGTGCGAGCAGGCCTCCGCCGACGGATCGCTTAAAGGTTTTCTCCACGGTTTTGTGATCGTCCGCCATGGAAAGACTATCGCAGAGGGTACATGGGCTCCGCAAAACACGCTTGAAAAGCCGCATATGCTGTATTCGCATTCGAAGAGCTTCACCTCCACGGCGATCGGTTTCCTGGTTGACGAGGGGCACCTTGATCTGGATGATCGGGTCGTGTCGATATTTCCGGAGAAACTGCCTGCCGCAATGTCTGAGAATCTCCGTCAGATGCGGGTGCGCGATCTTCTGACGATGAATGTCGGCGCATCGTTCACCGATGCGGAAAAAAAGTCGAAAGACGGCGACTGGGTGAAGGCGTTTCTGCACAACGACGTTGAAACTCCTCCGGGAACCGCATTCAAGTATGATTCCTGCGCAACCCATATGCTGGCCGCCATCGTCGAGAGAAAAAGTGGCATGAAGCTCATGGACTATCTCGGCGAAAAGCTCTTCAAACCGTTGGGGATGGAAAGCCCTTGGTCGACGACATCGCCTGTCGGCATAGCCTGCGGCGGATGGGGCATGAACATGACAACGCGCGACCTTGCGAGATTCGGACAGTTTCTGCTTCAGGAAGGGCGCTGGGGCGGCAGACAGCTCCTCTCCCGTGAATGGATCATGCTTGCGACAAGCCGCCATACTTGGTCCGGTCCGATCGTGGTGCAGTCGGAGGTAGTCGGCAGCGGCAGCGACTGGGCGCAGGGATACGGTTTCCAGTTTTGGTGCTGCCGCCACGGGGCGTATCGTGCCGACGGAGCCAGCGGACAGCTTACCGTCGTATTTCCCAAGGAGAACGCCGTTGTCTCCGTAAACGCGGGACTTGGCGACATGCAGAAGGAATTGAATCTCATCTGGGAACACCTTCTGGCAGCCTTTAAGGATGCGCCTGTCGAAGCCGATGAAACTGGGCTCGCCTCATTGCGGAACAAGTGCGCAGGTTTGGCGCTTCCGTTTGACGATAGTCGGGTGGAGCCGTTCCCCGGCTTTAACGGGCAAGCCGCAGAGAGAAAAGCCGACGGCTGGGAGATCGATATCTCCGGACAGCGACTTGCGATCGGCGACGGTGGATGGGCAAAGACAAAATGGAAATTTTCGGATTCAAACGTCGAGCCGCTGTTCGCATTGTACGGTACGCATGAAATGGCCGCCTTCGGACGGAAGGAGAAAGACGGTTCGCTTACGGTCGTCTGGCAGTTTCTTGGCGGAATCAGGCATGGCCGTTTCTGCTGCCGGATAAAGAAATGACCGAAACAGGTTGTGCGGCGCAAGGAAGCTACTCCAGGCGGCTTTCGGATTGATGATGGCTCCGCCGTTCTTGCGGTTGCCTTGTGTCCGATGTGCTCGGCGCAGTAGGCGTAGGTTCCCTTCTTTGACATCACTCGTCCGTGCGAGATGATGCCGATGTGGAACGGTTTGTGTTTTGCGGGGACAGTCCCCAAAAAAGAAGTCAAAAGCGTAAAACTGCCAACAAGTCGAAGAAATAGCAGACCTCAAATCCAAGTTCACAATCCAACTTCACAACCATTTGTGAACTTGGATTTGCTTCAAGGCGCTTGGTAAAGGTCGTTTTCGAAGGTCAAGTGACCTTCGGTGCAAGGGTCAGGTGACCGTAAGTCCTATGACTTGCGATGCTATAGATGCGGTAATGAAATGTTTTATATTTTGCATTTTTTAGCGGTAAGTTGAAAGGTAAAGTGGTATAATTGCGCTGTTAAGAGAAAGAGGAGAATTGTAGAGCATTATTGAAACTTACATAGACCAGTCGCGTGCAGAAATGGTGAAATGCGCCGAAGAAGCTTTGCTTCGGAGGGAAGATTCGGCGAAGCCGAACCCGAAGGGCGCGCCAGCGTTCGCGCAGGTGGTTCCAGGGGTGAGTAACCACGGAATACACTGAATGACACGGAAAGTTTTTAACCGTGTAGATCGTGTAGAACGTGTAGAAATTGTGAAGACTCAATAGGAACGAGTTGCGGGGTGGGCAACCTAACCTGCAACAACGTACGCAATCTTGCGTATCGAGCTTTAAACGAAAATCGCCAATTTTTCAATTTCAGAAGCGAGATATGTAGGATGCGCTGCGTGTGTACTCACACGTGGCGTGTCTCATACTATAGTTTCTGAAAGGGCGTTTGGCGATGCCTCGTTTAAAACATAGTTTTGAGGCGCGCCACGTTTTCTTTTGTCCGCGATGTGGCGAGCTTTGGGAGAAGCGGGCAAGAGGTTCATAAAAATGTACGATCAGATTTACAAGCGCATCGATGACAACCTTTGGAAAGATTCGGGTTGCGGGAGTGAGCTTGATTATGTGGAGCAGTCGAGCTGGATTCTCTTCTTGAAGTATCTTGATGACCTTGAAAAGAGCCGTGAAGATGCGGCGGAACTTGACGGACGCAAATATTCCCCAATTATTGAAAGAAAATTCCGCTGGAGTACATGGGCTGTTCCGAAGAAGAACGGCGAAAAGGATCTTGCCAAGACTAAGACGGGCGATGATCTTCTTGAATTTGTTCGTGACAAACTTTTCCCGTATTTGCGCTCGTTCAAGTCATCGGAGACTTCGCCTGATACGATTCAGTACAAAATCGGTGAAATCTTCAGCGGTATTCAATGCAAGTTGACGAGCGGCTATGTGATGCGCGACGTATTCGATGAAGTCGATAATCTGCGCTTTCAGTCGAGCGAAGATCAGCATGAGATGAGTTCGCTCTATGAAATCCGCATCAGCCGTATGGGTAACGCAGGGCGCAACGGAGGCGAGTACTATACGCCACGTCCGCTTATCCGTTCGATGATTGAAGTTTTGGAGCCGAAAATCGGCGAGAAAATCTATGACGGCGCATGCGGTTCGGCGGGGTTTCTCTGTGAAGCGTTTCAGTATCTCATAAAACTGTGCAAAACGGCGCGAGAGCGTGAGACGCTGCAGAAGAAGATGCTTTTCGGTAAAGAAAAGAAGGCTTTGCCGTTCATCATCGGTACGATGAATATGATTCTTCACGGCGTTGAGACTCCAAATATTCTGCTTACGAATACGCTCGCGGAAAACCTCGCCAATATTCAGCCGTCTCAACAGGTTGATCTTGTACTTGCCAATCCGCCGTTCGGCTCGAACTCGGAGCGCGGCGAAATTAAAGAGAATTTCACCATCAAGACGGGCGAGACGGCGTATATGTTCCTTGAGCATTTTATCCGTATGCTTAAGACCGGTGGACGCGCTGGTATTGTCATTAAGAATACGTTTCTTTCGAACGGCGATGCGGCGGCGCTCCGCAAGATGCTCTTATCTGACTGCAACCTTTATGCCGTTCTCGATCTTCCGCAGAAGGTGTTTATGGCCGGCGTGAAGACGGTGGTTCTTTTCTTTGAGAAGGGCAGACCCACGAAAAAAACTTGGTTTTATCAGCTCAATCTCGATAGAACCCTCGGCAAAACGAGTCCGCTTAATGAAGACGATCTTGCGGAATTTCGAAAGCTGTTCAAAAAGAAGGCCGACAGCGCGAATTCGTGGACGGTTAATGTTGCCGATCTCGATCCTGAAACGTACGATTTGACGGTCAGGAACCCAAATGTAAAAGACGAGAAGGTGATGCGCAGTCCCAAGGAGATTGCGTCTGAAATGGCGAAACTTGATAAGTCAAACGCGGCGCTTCTCGCCGACATCGTGAAAGTGTTGGGGTGATGCAATGAAAAGCGGTTGGGTGACAAAGAAATTGGGCGATGTGTGCGAGATAAATTATGGCACACGCGTTAGACGAAAAGATTCAAGGTCTGATAATTATCCTGTGTATGGCGGCGGCGGGGAGACATTTAGATGGGAGACTTTTAATAGGGAGAATCAGTGCGTAGTATCAAGGTTTGCGATGTCTCCTGAATGTGTAAGATTTGTACCTGGTAAATTCTTTTTGAATGACTCTGGTCTTACGGTAGATACTGCAAGTGATGGACTATTGCAGGACTATTTGGATTGGTGTCTTTTTGGTAAACAAGATATCATATATGCACTTGGGAAGGGGTCTGCTCAAAAGAACCTTGATATACGAGAGTTTGTCAATATTCCGATCCCCATTCCTCCTCTTCCTGAGCAGAAGAGGATTGTGGCGAAGATTGATGTGGCGTTTGAGAAGATCGATAAGTTGAAAGCCAATGCCGAGAAGAATCTTGCGAACGCGAAGGAACTCTTTCAGGCGGCGCTTGATGAGGCGATGCGCCCGAAAGATGGCTGGGTGGAAAAGCGGCTGGGGGAGGTATGTGCAATCACATCTGTAATGGTTGATCCAACCTTGCCGCAGTTTACAAACATGCTTCATATAGGCGGTGGGAATATTGTAAGCCAAACTGGCGAATTGGTGGATTTAAAAACAGCAAAGGAAGAGAATTTGAGGTCTGGTAAGTTCACTTTTGATAAGTCGATGGTTCTCTATAACAAGATACGTCCATACCTTAAGAAAGTTGCCCGCCCGAATTTTTCAGGCTTATGTAGTGCTGATATGTATCCACTATGTCCTAATAGCTGTTGTATTCGAGATTTCCTGTATTATATGCTGCTGACGAACCGTTTCACGAAATATGCTATTGGCGAATCGGAAAGAGCTGGTATGCCAAAAGTGAATCGTGAAGAATTGTTTGCGTATTGTGAAAAAATCCCCGATAAACTTTCCGAGCAACGCGAAATAGTCAAGCGGCTTGATTTGCTCGCAGAGAAAATCAAGATGCTTGAACAGAATTACACCCAGCAGATAGCCGATTGCGTGGAGATGCGTCAGGCGGTTTTACGCGAAGCATTCGAAGGGAGACTATGAACGAATCATTCGTAATGCGTCGCGCACTGGAAAATGACAAGCTCTTGGGCTTCTTCTTCGCCTATGATTTTGTACACAAGTCGATGTTCGTCAGTTATGCGTCGGCTCCAGCATCCGCCCATGTTCCGAAGCGGCTCTGGCTTGCCAATGCCGATGTTCCCATTGCGTTCTATGTCCTTGATGAGCAGATTTATTCGCTTGAGGATTTTCTTGTCCTCCAGCTGCCAACCGGTATATTCATACCAGGCGCGAGGCGTAAAGTTGATGTTCATGGGATAGCCTCGCGTCAGTCCTCGATGAGCTCATGGCGCTTCGCTTCTCCGCGCTCATACGATTCTATCGACTCACGAAGAATGCGCTGGTTTGCTTCTGACCAGAAAGGATCGGGGTTTTCGGATACTACCTCAAATGGGAGCCGACGGCGAATCACCGATTGCCGCAGAAATAGGCGGACAGCACTGGACATGTCGAGACCGGCAAGGGCGAACAATTTGTCTGCCTCTTTCCGAAGTTCGGAATCGACTCGAATCTGTAATGTTGATGTAGCCATATTAAACTCCTTTGTAGTTCAAACGCACTACAATATATCACGTTTCAGTTTAAAAAGCAATGGGTGAACGCAAATGAACGAAGCACAGACACGGCTTAACCTGATTGATCCTGCAATTCGTGCTGCTGGCTGGACTGCGGAAAATGAATGTCAGATGCTCGTTGAGCAGTCGGCGTGCGAGTTTGCGCCTGGACGTGTCGGCAAGGTGCGCGGCAAGCCGCTTAGCGCCGATTACATACTTACGCATCGTGGGCGGCGCTTGGTGGTTGTTGAGGCGAAGCGCGATGAGCTTCAGGCGATAGAGGGATATGAGCAGGCTCTCAAGTACGGGCGCAATCTCGGCATGACCGCCGCGTACACGACGAACGGCAAGGAGATTATCGAGGTTGATCTTGTAACGGGCGGTACTGAAATCGTGAAGGCGTTCCCAAGTCCGCAGGAGATTTGGGCGCGTGCGTTTCCAACGGAGTGCGGTTGGCGCAATGCGTTTGACGCGGTACCGTTCTGGTTCGATGCGGTGAAGCGGCCTCGCTACTATCAGGAGCTTGCGGTCAACCGCGTGCTGGATGCCGTGGCCGAGGGCAGGCGGTGCATACTGCTCACTCTTGCGACGGGCACCGGCAAGACGTTCATCGCCTTTCAGATAGCATGGAAGCTTTTCAAGGCGAAGTGGAATCTGCAGGCTGCACAGGGTAACGGAAAGCCGGGTGAAAGAACGCCGCGCATTCTTTTTCTTACGGATCGCAATATTCTCGCCAATCAGGGACTTATAGATTTCAGCGCCTTCGATGAACATGCGCTTGTTCGCGTCACTCCCAAGGCGATTCACAAACGCGGCGATAAAGTGCCGACGAACGCGACGGTTTTCTTTACGATTTACGATACGTTCATGTGCGGTGAAAAGGGCAATGAGTTCTATCGTCAGTATGCGCCCGATTTCTTCGATTTCATTATAATTTAATTGACGAATGTCATCGCGGTGGTGCGAAGGATGAAAGTACCTGGAGGCAGGTTCTCGAATATTTTTCTTGCGCCTGTCAGCTTGGACTTACGGCAACGCCGAAGCGCGATGTGAACGCCGATACGTATAAATATTTCGGGCGTCCGGTTTATGAGTATTCGCTTTTGCAGGGCATTGAAGACGGCTTTTTGACGCCGTTTCGCGTTCAGAAAGCGACGTGCACCATTGATGAATACGAATATGACGAATGTGATATCGTGGAAGCGGGCGAGGATGAACTCGACAAGGAGAAGACATACGAAGAGAAGGATTTCTACAGGGGACGCATCCGTATCCGCGAACGCGACGAAGAGCGCGTGAAAGAGCTTTTGGGCAGAATCAATCCCATGGATAAGACCATCATCTTCTGCTACAACCAACCTCATGCGATGGAGATTATGGGGATGGTCAACAAGCAACAGAAGATTGACGAAAAGACGCCTGACTACTGTCGACGTGTGACGGCGAATGATGGGGAAGAGGGAGAGCGTTTTCTCAGGGAGTTCCAGAATAACGCGAAAACCATACCGGTCGTACTTACAACGTCGCAGAAGCTTTCTACGGGAGTGGATGCGCGGAATGTGAGAAATATCGTTTTAATGCGACCTGTCAATTCAATGGTGGAGTTTAAGCAGATTGTAGGGCGAGGAACGAGGCTTTTCGACGAGAAGTTCTATTTCACCATTTACGATTTTGTCGGGGCGGCGGATAAGTTCGACGATCCTGATTGGGACGGACCGCCCGTGTGTCCGAAATGCGGGGCTGATCCGTGCGTATGTAAACCCCGGAAGGGAAGCGGCGGTAAAGGCGGCGGCGGATCGAAGCCGTGCGCGATATGCGGGAATCTTCCCAGCACTTGCGAGAAGGGTGATAAGACAGTTGTCATATCGTTGGGGAAGGGCAGGAAAGTTCAGGTCAAGACGGATTGGAGAACTCTTATCATGTACGACGGAAAGATGATAAGCGTTGAAGAGTTTGTGAAGAAGGTTTTTTCTAAGGTGACGGGGCTTGTCGGATCGGCGGAGGAACTGCGCAAGGCTTGGAGTGAACAGGGATCGCGGCGAGAGCTTTTGGCGAAACTTGCGGAAAACGGATTTGAGATGGAGAGGCTTCGGGAGCTTCAGAAGATGATCGATTCAGAAGACTGCGACCTATTGGATGTATTGGAATATGTCGCTTTTGAGATACCTATGCAGAAGCGTGTTGAGCGTGCGGATGCGGCAAAGGATGGTCTTTGCAAATGGGTTAAGAGTGAGGATGCGCTTGGGTTCTATTCTTTTGTGCTCGACAATTATGTTCGCGAGGGCGTTGATGTCTTTACGCGTGACGATGCGCTTTCAGAGCTCATTAAAACGAAATATCAGACAATTTCAGATGCAAGACTTGTGCTCGGAGATATGAGTGAGGTAAGGACAGGTTTTGGGCGGCTTCAAAAAGAAGTTTATGCGATATGCGGCGGTCACGGAGTAGGCGGTCACGCGGGACGCGTGACCCTACCGGGTGGGGGTATTTCGGAAGCGGCATCCAATGCAAAAGCCCCTTTGTAATTGACGCCATGAAGTTGCACCAGTCTAATCATTCGAGGATTGGACAGGACGATTTCAGCAATCCGCCGCGAGAGGTCGGTCTTTCGCTGCAGCAAACGGTCAAAATCCTCCAGCCGCATCTCCAGCTGCTCTTTTGCATGACCAATTTTCTCGAGTGTGCGTCCATGCCGATAACGTAGCGGGGTTCATCCTGCATGCATCGGCGTCGATGTTGTCGTTTAGTGCTCGTTTTGTTACCTTATTAATTGCTGTCGTGTATTGGAGTAGGCGGTCTGCAAGGTTGCATTCAAGTATCCGAGGTCTTTCGCCTCAAGCAGTTGTTTTCCGCCGGCGCTCGAACGCTCCCGCGAGCGTGAACCGTATGAGCGGTCTGGCTCAGGTCCCCATCGTGCGTCTCCCATGCGTACAGCAAGTGTTAACCAAACACCTGCTAGTCCGTATCATACTACAATACACGGCAGTCTTTCAACCCCGGGTACTATTCCCTTTTAAGGTGGAACGCGCAATATAATACCAGCACACCCTCCAAGTAGATGAAATGAGCTGGAGAGAGGCTCTGAAAAGAGTTTGAATTTTTATCAGAAAGCAACCTCTTTTATGAAATAGCACCGCTTTGGTAGCGCATGAGAATTAGTCCGAACCGAATTCTCATTTTCAGTATGCCAGCCCCGATTCCGATTGTCCTGTTTCCTGTTGTGCAGTTTGTCATTATTGTGATATAATACATCTCATTTATGCGGAAAGCTTTCAGATTGCCGCCGTTCGAGGTGGATAGGACGTTGCATACATCTCTTGCTGTGCAGCTTTCTGACGCATTGCGCACGGCAATCCTGACTGGCTATTATGCTCCAGGTGATGTTTTGCCGCCCATACGCGAAATGTCCGAAATGACGGGCATAAGTTGTGTTTTGGTTTCAAGGGCGATTAGAATCCTGAAAGAAGAGCGTCTGGTCTGTCCGCGTCCGCATATCGGAATCGTCGTGTGCGACAGTAAAAGTCCCATGTGGAAGGGACAGACCCTTATCGTGGTTCCGGGCGGCGGTTCGATCCAGTATCTGACCGTTGTAGGCGATGTTCTGCGCGATATGCTTACCAAGGAAGGTTATCTTCCTCTGGTCGCGACTGTTTTGCGCAAAGAGGATGGTTCCTTCGATTTTTCGTTGCTTGATATGATGATCCATCATCAGATCGATGTGGTCGTGCAGCTGCATGATCAACCTGAGATATCGCAGTGGCTTTCTGACAAGGGAATTCCGTTTGTGCGTTTTTCGAAGACGGTGCTCGATTCCTGCAAAAACTGTCTAGGAACGGTATTGCGTAAAAATGATGTGGCCGTCGGTGGCTTTGTGGAACTATGCAGGAAAAACGGCGTTAAATCCGTGCTTCAGATTTCCATGGATTCCAAGCACCCGGTTGATGTGCGTAAGGCTCTTGAATGTATTGGAATTTCAGCGGATGAATGGAAGGTTGTTGTGCGAAACGGCCGTCATATCCCGGGAACACAGGTTGCTAGAGCCTCCGCTGACGCATTTACGTCCCGTTTGGAGAAGGAAGGGCGTAAATGGCTGCCGGACGTTCTGTTTTTCCAGGACGATTATCTCGCAATGGGTGCACTCACGGCACTTCAGGCGGCGGGCGTACGGATACCCGAAGATGTCGGGGT
>SUVZ01000112.1 GCA_015061765.1 Lentisphaerota bacterium | reverse complement strand
TATATAGCTCCCTTGAGATTTACGTCGATACCCCAGTCCAGCACTTCAACGGGCTGTTCAAAAAACGGCACTATACTTTGGCACATGCGCGGCTCATACCCGCCGGCAAAGGGAATCACAATGTCGATACGTCCCGTCTTTTCAAGCGCAAGGGCGGCCGCCTTCTCTGCATCGGCATAATTGCGGACATCCACGACAAGCGGATAGATTCTATCGCAATCGTTAGAACCAACTTCCTTCACCGCCTGTTCAAGCGCGTCTCCATTGATGTCGCACATCACAACAGCCGCGCCCGTGCGCACAAACTCTTTTGCCGCCAGAAGCCCCATACCGCTTCCTGCTCCGGTAATGACTACAGTCTTATCTTTGAATTCAATCGGTTTCATTTATACACCTGCTTTACAACTCTACTTGAACTCTTCCGCCACTGCATCAACAAGCTGGCGGGTTTCAGGGTCGAAGGAAAGGCCGATGAGATGAATCGGAAGACCCGAAGCAAGATAGGGCGCGGCATAATTCTTCTCGCGAATCTGCTTGAACGCCCTGTCTACCGGCTCGCCAACCTTAAGTTCGAAAATGAAAACGCCGTTTACATGACTTGCCACGATATCTGCGCGTCCGTTCGCCTGCATATCCTCCATCGTGAAACGGAAGCCGCTTCCGGCAAGAAGGAACGAAAGGCAACGGGCGTAGGAGTTTTCGTGAACGGTTGCTTCCGTCGAGCCGTAGGCCATTGCCGCATAGAGCGACTTGAGCCCGAGGAAGAAATCTGAGAATACACCGGCGCGGAGCTTTGCTCCCAAGCTTGCCGCCCACGCTACATCTTTTTCAGCAGCAACGCCAGCCATAAGGATATTAAGATCCCGCCGCACCTCCTCATCAGGAACTGAAAGCGTATAAAAACCGTCCGAATAATCCTTGATCGTAAGATAGCCAGTCTGAAAGAGCATACCGATTGGCTTCAGGTCGGCAAGATTTGTAACATCAAATTCCTGTTCAGAGACAAACTGAGTTTTATCCGGATCTATTGCCAGCATTTCCGAACGCTTAAGATAGTTCATAAGCGACGACGGGCGACCTGTCGATGACCAGGTGGCTCGAAAATAAGGTTCTTTCGCATCCAAAGTAAGCGCAACGGAAATCGGATTGTACACCGTTGCCGGATTGATATGCGAAAAGCGAAAACCGTTGTACCAACGCTTCATCTCAGCGCGGTAATCTTCGTAAGCCTTACCCATTATTTCGGCATGTTCACGCAGATGATCTTCGAAGTTCGCCTCAAGCTCTTCCTCTGTATAGCCGAGCATCGTCGCATATTCCTTACGCATCGAAATGTCGACGATGTTGTTGAGGCAGGAGAACACGGACATCTTCGTAAACTTCGATACTCCCGTCATCATAAGAAAGCGTATCGCACCGGTGCGCGTTTTCATCATGCTGAAGAACGCTCCCATGCGGGAACGGATCGCCTCAGCCTTGGCAATGTCGTCAAGCGCGTGGGAAACTGGTGCATCGTATTCGTCGATTAGAACAACAACCCCGTTGCCGCCATTGGCTTTAGAAAGTGAATCTATCGCAGCACCGAAATTTGCCGCCGGAGACATTGAGTCGTCATAAACATAATCCGTATTCGCGAGACGCCCCTTCACATGTACTGCAAACTCGCGCTCAAACGACTCAATGCTCGTTGTATCGACATCTGCAAACTCGAAATGGATTACCGGCCACTTCTCCCACTTCCAGTCCGTCTTGGAGATGGCAAGTCCCTCAAATAGCTCACGCCGCCCTGAGAAGATTTCCTTCAGGGCGGTGATCATGAGCGACTTCCCGAACCGACGCGGACGGGCGAGAAAGAGGAGATTGTTCATCTCATTGGAGACAAGACGGTGGAAATACGCCGTCTTGTCAACGTAAATGCCGCCCTTCCTGATAAGGGTGGCAAAATCGCTCGTAGATGTCGCTATCGGTTTCATTTGCGCATATTATACCACATGATGAAATATTAAATATTAGATGAAATGGTTGGTTGCGCCCTCAGCATTAATACTTACCCAAACTTGCAATGAGGGGCACTTGACCTTTGCCCTAAGGGTCACTTGACCCTTACCACGAGGGTCACTTGACCCTTACCGCAAGGGTCAGTTACCCCATAACTGGCGAGCTCTTTCCAGTTCACTTTAACATTCATGTTTCGTTTCCTTGCTTTGTAAGTTCGAAACTCCAACTAAATCTTCACCTCCGCCAAGTAACCATATCTCTCAAAACAGCCACCTGTTCACCAAAGATTTTCACCATCGCAAGTAGGTCCCCACAAGCTCCATAAGCAAACTCTTTCTTTGTCGTTATCACTGCTATCCCATAGACGGGATAGCTGTGCTTCTGTTTATTGTTTTTCGGTTCTATTTGATTGTAATCAGCAATCCGCCGCCCTGACTTCGCAGGATGTCGACAAATCCATCATTCCCAGCGTATGAAAACAACACGTTCCTGACGCCATTAACGAACAGCGATTTGCCGCCCTCGCCGGAAAACTCATGTATGACGCCATCCACATTCACCGTCAATACGCCCGTGCCGGAAACTGTGAAGAAGAACGTTTTCTTGACGTTTGGACGCAACACGCCTGAAAGGCTTTCCCCGGGATACAACCTGACGCTCTCCGACGATAAGGCCGATACCACGTTTGATGATGCAGACTCAACGGCAAAGAAGCTTCCTATCTTTTCCGCGTACAGTCCTCTCCAGTCCGCCTCGACGCACCCTTGGTCGATCGTGCCGTTGAAAACTCGCGGATTCCCCAAGAGATCACAGTTGATGCCGTTCGGCAGCGGATCAAGCGCTGACGGATAATTTGTAAGATAAAGTCCATAATCGCCACGGTCGATCCCGTAATTAGCCCCGATAACGGGAACAGCATCTACAGAATCGACAAACTGCATTTCATCAGTGGATACTTGCTTGCAGTTTTCATAGAAGACATCGGCGGAATTTTGATCTCCGACATAACTCGAATTCCACCAATAGCACTTATCACTACTGTTACGTCCTTGAGGCACAACTAAGCAATTCCTGAACTGTACCCATTTACGTGCTGCCGCAAGCGTTCCCACAATCGTGCAATTATAGATATAGCATTGCTGATAAAGACAATAATCTCCACTGTGCCCTTCACCAATCAGGCAGTTATAAAGACTTATGCCAGAGCCGACTGGGGCATAAGTTTCCGCTCTATTCGAGTAGAACTTCGACCGAAAAATTGCATTTATCTTATAAACCGTAAAACGAAGAGATTGATTATTCTTTATAATGCAATCCGCTACAACGTCTTTATCGTTAAACCCATAAACTGCACTACCGTATATGGTGGCCTTGCAATTCTGAATCGTGAACCCTTGAATCACCGCGCCAGGATTGAGCAGAACGCCACGATGGGTCCCGCTTCCGTCAAGAATCGTCGCCTCGGCACCGGCATCACCTACGAGACGAACGTTGGACGCGATTTCACAACGCACCGGATCGGAACCGAAGCTGGCATCATTGTACTTGTTCTTATACGCTTCCTGATCATATTCAATTTCGCCGGATGCATAAGTTCCTGCAGCGGCATGCACCACATCTCCGGCATTGGTGGCGACCGTAAGGATTGCCGCCAATGTCTTCTTGGGAGTTGTTCTTAAGAATCCTGAATTGCTGTCACTTCCCGTATCATTACAGACATACCAGTTGTTATCGACGCACGGCACCACTCTAAACGATGAATTCACATTTTCCGCCGTCACCTCATACTCAAATGCCGCACCGTCCAGCATATTGGTGACACCGTTTGCCACCACCCCATAATGCCTGACCGCACCAGAGCGACGCGAGATGACGATTTTCATGCCGATTTCCGGCTTTGAAACGCCCGGAGCGCATCCGGTAAATTGACAATCATATCCGTTTTCATCAAAATCGCCTATATCAATAACTGCCGGTCCCAAGAAAGGTTCACTGCCCTCAGATTTCTTGAATTCTCCGGCAACGGTGTCGTACAGTCCATACGCTGCATCAGCCGCGCGATAGGCTGGCATATAGTTTCGGAGCTGTGTACCTTCATCCATAAAATACCTTATTGTTATACGGCTAATCGACAATGAATACAATCTTGCTTTTGCAAAATTAGTCGGGATGCCTTTATTGTTGTTGGCAAACAGGTAAAAATTTCTATCATTGAAGGATTTATTATTACTGCTGCTTGAGTTGTACCCATCACCAACATTCGTATTCAAATTAGTGCAAAAATATCCTCGATATGCTCTGTCGAAATAAGAACCGGCGCAATAATATTTATCGTCGAACGTAGTTACAAAACACCTACTCCCTATTCCAACCGGGGTCGAGAAACCCGGAATGACCAATTGTGCCTGCTTATCGCCATAATACATAATTCCTAACATGGAATAATAATAAGGCTCAACTTCACCATCTGCATTTGTTGTATCGTCTGAAGCGGATAGAATACCCCACCATTCATTTTCAGCAGGGAAAGTCGGAAATGAAAATACACCTTTGGCACAACGCTTGCTAACCGCCGGCAATCCAGTATCAATGTACTGAGTACCGGTTGCCTCAATATAATCTACGGCAAAATACCCGTCTGGAAGTTCTGCCGAAATACTGATCATCGGCATTATCGCAGCGAAGATCAGAACAACGTTTCTTAATTTATTCATCATTGCTTTTCTCCTTTCAGTAGAGTTTATCGTTTCGGCGGCAGTTTTGGTGGTTTATGGGATGAACGCTCCCACAACGGACGCTCGAAATTCCTAAGCGATGTCCAACGCTGCCCCTCATCACGGCCCAAATCGTTCAGATTGGCGAGACGAAACGCGAAAAGCCTGTCCGCCGCCGCCTGAAAAGCGGCATCGTCCTTCCCCATGCCGGCCAGAAGGAAGCGGAATGTAAGAACCGAATTCTCGGCGCGCAGCACGAGACGTTTGAAGCGTAAGGCATCGGCCGGCGCAAGCGTCTTTTCCAAACCCGGTTTGAGAATGGCAAGTTCAGCCTCCAGATCGGCAAGCGTATGTCCGCCGGCGGCGAATTTGCTAAGTTCGCTGTCGTCAAGCATATTACGCACATTCAACTTTCGAAGGGATTGCGTAGCAGCCAAAATCGCACTTGACCGGGCTCGAACATGCGCAAAGTACGCCTTGGCCTCGGGTGCCGCAGCGCCGAAACGGGTGAGAAATTCATCCAGGATTTCATCGAATTCCCGATCTGGTCGCTGAGACAGGGAACAGATGGTATAGTACTCGAGATCTGTGACCGGACGGGGCGTTCCGTCATACATCACACCTATGGCGCCGAATTTTACCGCCATCTTGAAATTGTCGAAGAGGTAGCGTTCAAGTCCGCGAGGGAATACGGCATCGTAGCACATGTAATTAGGTCTCAGATAGAATCGGCGCAACCCGGCGGCATACCACTGCTCAAGCTGCTTAAGGATCTCTTCCTTCTCCAAAAATGGCGCCACGTAGGATATCGTCATGTGATCTCCATAGAGGAGCTTTTCGCGACGCGGCGGCTTGTGGTACATACTGTAAATGTAGGCGCACACATCCACGTCAGGACGCACTTTAAGCGCCAATGGAACGACCTTGTTGTAAAAATACAATACACGGTCTGTAAGATGATCCCCGAAAACTTCACCCTCCATAGGCACATCCAGCTTCATGCATTCAGGACAGCGGCAGAATGCATGACCACCATCATTCAGGCAGAGGTTCATACGCCGCGGCGCACCTTTGGCCACCCAGTCATCAACAACGGCCTGCGGAAGAGTGGGGCATGAATAGCATCCATGTATGCGCCGGGCCTGAGAATCCTTGACTCCGCGCCCCGGCTTGCCGTCGCGTACGAGGTCGGGATGTTCAATATATGCAAACCATTCAGGATGATCCTTGAGAAACCGGCTTTGCCAGCCAGTGAAATTATGCCCTGAATCATGACGATTCCGGGATGCGAGACGCATACGCAGATACCATAATTCCATTGCGGCGCGGTCTGCCGCGAAATCCTTGCGCGATATCCTGAACTCCTTGATGGTAGGGCACTTCCAATACCTCTTGAAGGCGCCGGGATACGACTTAAACGAGCATACTTCAAACGGAGGCGTGAAACTCCAGCTCTCGCCTTCCTGAAGCTGCATTTCCTTCTGCGGCTGAAACACGGTATTCTCATCGCCGGGGAAAGTCCACTTTATGCCAAGTTTCCTGTCGAGGAATTCATACACGGCGAACAGCGGTCCGCGGCTGCGCTCAACCCCATGTTCCGCCGCCTCTCCCCAAAAGCAGAGACGCTTTCCACTGACCCGTGCGCAAGACTCAAACACTTTCGGCAGCGGCGCATCCGACGGCTTCTCGCCCACGGCAAACACGAATCCGTCGGCTTGCGGCGTGCGTTCTCCGGCCACCAGATTCAGATGCTTTTCCAGTTCCGCCGCAGCCATGACCGAATCCGCGTCGTTGGTGTTGCAGCACACCACACGGGCAGTCCGCAGATCAACGCGGAACAAGTCTCTCGGCGCATCCGCAAGAGCCTCTGTGTGTCCCCACAAGATTGCAACTGTAACCGCTGCAAAAACAACATTATTCACATTCATCATAATCTTCCTTTCTCTTGAACAGACCTGCAAATGTCAGTCACGAAGCATTTTCATTCCCTTTCCGCAGTTCTCCAGCCATGTCCGCATTCTGGCGGAATCGACCGGGCTTATTTTGTGTCCGAACCCGACGCTGCCGAACATCGCTTTGTCCCTTGACGGGCAGGCATTGAAGGCGGCGTATCCGGCGTGAGGCGGAGCGACGGTATCCGTGTATCCGACCGAAAACGCGACCGGACAGGTAATCATGGATGCGAAGTTCACCCCATCGAAATACGGAGCGTTGCGTATGGCGGCGGCCTGGTTCTCCGGCTTCTGCGATTCCACAAGACGCGGCCATCCGGCTTCGCGTCCATCGATCAGATGGCACAGATGGGCAGTAAGCGCTGGAACTCCAAACATCGCCTTCTTGAATTTGCCATTGATTGCCACCAGCGCCAAGCCCATTCCCCCTCCCTGACTGCCGCCGGAATATGTGAATTCACCGGGATTGACGTTCGGCCGACGGCGAAGCCAGTTCACCGCCCGGTTGATTGCAAGGATTGCGCCGTAGTAGAAATAATCCTCGCGGCTTGATGCAATGCCCGACAGCGTATAGCGCGGATTCCTGGCCACCGGATACAGCCCGTTGTAGTATTCGTCCTCCTCCTTCTGCAATGCGTTGTGCACTTTGCCGCGCTTCGCCTCGCCCAGCACCGGCCGGTAGTAATGGACGTTCATCATGAGTTCGATATTCTTCCTGCCGCCTTTCCAAGCCGGCGTACCGGACGATGGCCCCGCCCCGGGGATGGTGACATGCACCGGATACGGAGCGGTTGTATCGCCGGACGGCTCCTTCAGAAAGCCGTAAACTTTCCTCCCCTTGGGATCGCTTAGCGAGAGCATATAAACATCGCATCCGTTGGTGGAAAGGGAATCGACACGCTCGAGCTTGACATCCTCGCGCACCTTGCGGTCGTAATCGCGAACAGCGTCGTACCAGAACTTTACAAAGTCATCAGGACGCGGAGTGCCGCCGGAAATCTTCGCCGGAGAAAATGCCGCGCCCCAGCGTTTGACGGTTTTTCCGCAGGTTACGGTCAAAAGCAGGAAGCCAGGGATGTCGCGTCCGCCCTCCACGGTAAAGTCGCGCGTCTTGGAAAGATCGACATCGAACTCGCGCAGGACCTTGCTGCCGAAATTGTCGAGCCGGACATGCGCGATTCCGTTCGTGAGCGCTGAATGCACATTGAACACCGCCTTTGCACCGCACTCATAAAGTGAATCGGGGTCATCGCACCAGACCGAAAACTCATCAGCTTTCGAACGGACATTCTCAACAACCAAACCTTCGATGTTTTTGGCAATCGAATCGCCGCGTGAAGCATACTTCAGCTCACAGTTTCTTACGGTGATATTCTTCGCCGGCATTTCCGGGTCTCCGACAAGCTCGTACGCCCTCCACGCCTCTTCACACACGACATCCTCAACCGTCACATTCTCGATTTCGGTATGATACTTTTTCTCACGGTTCCTCCAGCGGGAATAGCCGTTTGTAATTTCAAATATGGCACACTTAGCACGAGCGGCCTTAACTCCCTTTACCGTGATGTTCCGGGCATAGCCACCGCGTTCGTAATTAGTCTTGATGAGAAGAACGCGCCAGACCTCTCCCAATACCTTGCAGTTTTCAAGACGGATGTTTTCAATGCCGCCGGAAAGTTCACTGCCGACACCGAGAAGCGTATGCCCGTTGACCACGGTGCAGTTGCGGACCAGAACATCCTTGGTCGGACGCGCACGCAGACGCCCCACCTCGTTTTTACCGCTCTTCATGCAGATGGCGTCGTCACCGGCGTCAATGTAGCAATCCTCGACAACCGCACCCTGCACCGACTCCAGGTCGATACCGTCATTGTTGTAGCCGCAGCTGCGCATATCCAGACCGCGGATGACGACATTGTCCGAACAAAGCATGTGAACGGTCCAGGATGGAGAATTGCGCACACGGAAACCTTCAAGGCGCACATCCCTGCAATCCTGAAACTGGATGAATCTCGGACGGGGAATCTTTTCGACTTTGCACCTGATTGCTTCCCCGTGCCAATAATCGGCGCGGGCCAAAAACGTTCCGCTTCCGGTGACCGATACGTTCGTCGAGCAAAGCGCACCCACGAGCGGGCGCATCGTGGCGGAAGCTTCATCCCAATACAGTTCCGGCGAATCGGGAAATTCCAGCACTGCACCCTTTTCAAGATGCAGTTCGATGTTGCTCGCTAGTCTTATGGGCCCTGTAACCCATGTTCCGGCCGAAATCGTCACCCTGCCACCGCCCGCCTTGACCTGCTCGTCGATGCGCGACTGGATATCGCCAAGACCGGCCAAGCCGATGGCCGGAATGACCGCAAGTGCGCAATAAAGCAGGTTCCGTATCTTCAGACAGTTCATAATTTTAAGTTCTCCTGAATGGATTAAAGCAGATCAAGTGCCGCGCGTTCAGTCACGAAGCATGGCGAATCGTAGACGGGTATCCGCACGAAGGTGATGCCGTCGGCATGCCGTATCTGATTCTCCGCCGGAATCTCATAGACCCAGCCGGTGACGAGATCAACCCATACCGGATCTTTGAGTATCCGTCCACCCCATTCGAAGATGTGCTCACGCGTTGTCAGCGAATCACCCGGCTTGCCGGTTTGAGGATCAATTATGGCATCATAATCAGTTCGCACCCCTCCTTCACGCTTCGTGCATATCATCTCCCCTTTTTCCCAGAAGACGAAAAGCGGTTCTCCCTTGCACGTTTGGTACTCAAAGAGCGCGATTGCAGGATCGGTTACCGAAACCTTCTTTTTAGAAACGCGCGTAAGGTTGGAATTGAATACCGATACCATGTTCTGAATCGCGTAATATGCGCGTTTCACCTGAATGATATCGTTCTTGGAATTAAGCCGCAGATACCCTTTGCGGTTGCAGAACGGCACCGGGTACGTCGGCGGCGCATAGTTTATGTCCACGATGCAGAAGAGTCCCGACTCCAGATCGTGTCCGAGATCGCCGAGCGCCCGGCGCAGATCGTATTTCGCCTGGCTCAACTCGCTCCAGGATATATACTTGAGCGCAAAGCAAGAAAGGAATTCGCTGGGTGCTCCGTTTTCGCCCTGGCGAAGCTTTGCATGCGGCGCATATGTCGCGAGAACAGCCTTGCGCGCAGCGTCTGTCTGATACGAAATATCAGGATTAGGGACGTATCCATGATAAATGAAAGTGTCAAAAAGTTTCACATCGTCACCCATCGGCTTGATGCATTCCTCCATCAGTTTGGGATTCGGATTCGCGAGCGAGAGTCCGTGTATCCGGCAATTTGGCATGTACCTCTTGAGGATTTTCGCGCTCCGAACATTGAATGCAGCAATCGCAGGCGGTGTGTTGTT
>SUVZ01000111.1 GCA_015061765.1 Lentisphaerota bacterium | reverse complement strand
CTTTCAGGCGGTCAGCTCAAGCGGCGACAGATTGAAGAGGCCTTGCTTCAGCAGCCTGATCTGCTTCTTCTGGACGAGCCGACCAATCATCTTGATGTCGATGCCATCGAATGGCTTGAACGTTCGCTGCGCCGGATCCACGCCGCCGTGCTGTTCGTTACTCACGACCGCGCATTCCTCAAGCGTGTTGCATCGCGAGTGCTGGATCTCGACCGGGGAGAGCTTGCGGGCTGGAACTGCGACTATTCCACATTCCTCAAACGCAAGGCTGAACTTCTTGCCGACGAAGCCGTCTATTGGGCTAAGAAGTCCAAGAAGCTCGCTCAGGAGGAAGCCTGGATACGTCGTGGCGTCAAGGCCCGCACCACACGGAATGAGGGACGTGTCGCGGCCCTTTTGGAGTTGAGAAAGGAATTCGCCGCCCGCAGAAGCGCCGTTGGCACCAGCAGTTTCGGAATATCGTCCGGAGAGGCAAGCGGGATGCTTGTCTTGAAAGTGGATGGTCTGAATTTCTCATATCGGGAAGACAGCCCCATCGTCAAGGATTTCACCTGTAAGATACTTCGGGGCGAGAGGATCGGCATAGTCGGAGGTAACGGCAGCGGAAAGACTACTCTGCTCAATCTGCTTACGGGACGCATCCAGCCGAGCTCCGGATCCGTCACACGCGGAACGCGGGTCGCGCCCGTATATCTCGACCAGCTTCGCGGAAGCCTGGACATGGAGAAGACGGTTCTTGAAAACATTGCCGAAGATCGCGATGAAGTGCACGTATGCGGCGTGAAGAAACATGTCTATTCGTACCTGCAGGACTTTCTTTTCACACCGCAACGGGCAAGGACGCCCGTTAAGGCCCTTTCGGGAGGCGAGCGCGCTCGCCTTGTGCTGGCAAAACGTTTCATGGATCCCGGCAATTTGCTTGTCCTTGACGAGCCTACGAACGATCTGGACATTGAGACGCTTGAACTTCTTGAAGAGCAGTTGATGTCATATACGGGTACGCTTCTGCTGGTCAGCCATGACCGGGAGTTTCTTGACAATGTTGTGACGAGCTGCATTGTCCTCACAGGGGAAGGAGAAGCCGTACAGACCGCCGGCGGATATGCTGAAGCCAGACGCGTGATGGATGCGGCAATGGCAAGAAGATCGGCAACAGTGGCGGGGAGTGTCCCGCAGCGATCCGGTGAGACGGTCAAGATCGCCCCGGTGAAAAGAAAGCTGTCATACAAAGAGCAGCGTGAATTGGAGTCATTGCCGGGCAGGATGGAGTCTTTGGAGAAAGAAATATCCGAAATAGAGGCGGCCCTTGCCGATCCGTCCCTGTATTCGAAGGATCCGGTTTGGGCGGCGGCGCTAGCGGAACGCCTAGAGCCGGCAAAGGCCGAGCTCGACGATGCAGAGACGCGATGGCTTGAGCTGTCAGAAATATGAGGTTTTGCATGGAAGTGTATTTTCTGAGACATGGTGAGACGCTGTGGAACCGTGAAAAGAAGATTCAGGGTTCCACTGAATGGGTGGATCTCTCCGAGTTCGGTATCGAACTTGCGGAGCGGACGCGTGACGGCATGAAAATGGCGGGGCTGTCGTTCGACCGTATCTTTTCAAGCCCATTGAGGCGGGCCTTGCATACGGCGGAGATTGTTGCCGGAGGGTTTGGCTTGGTTCCGGAACAGGATGCTCGCCTGCGTGAAATGGGATTCGGCAGATATGAGGGGACCTCTATGCAGGACGGTTCCTTCATCGACGGCAATATCAGTTCATGTTTCAAACGCCCGTCCGCCTTCATTCCTGATGGCGGCGAATCGTTTGATGATGTCTTGGCTCGTGTACGCGAATTCTTTGAGCAGGTGCTTCTGCCTCTCGAGGGGAAGGCCGAGCGAGTACTAGCCGTGTCCCACGGCGCGTTCATGCGATCTGTGGTGAGACATGTCACTGGCCGCGCATTGGAGGACTATTGGCAGGGGGTGCAGCCCAATTGCTGCGTCCATGTGGTTGAAATATCAGGCGGTGTGGCCTCGATGAGGTCAATGGCCATTTCGTTTTCAAATTCTTAAAGGAGAAAAACAATGCACATTAAAGTCATCATTGCGTCAATCATCATGTCGGTGACGGCACATGTCTATGCCGAATTCAAGAAGCCGCCTCAGCCAAAGAATGTACCTGTGCTGCTGAAGGATTCCAAAGGCAGGGACATTACCCGGTCTGAAGATTGGACGAACATTCGGCGCCCGGAGGTGCTGGAGATTCTGAAGACTCAGGTATATGGAGTTCGTCCCGTGGAGCGTCCTGCGGATATTTCTTTCTGTGAGACGGCCAAACCGGAGGAGTGCTATGGAGGGAAAGCATTGCGCAAGCGCGTGCGCGCGACATATTCCGGTCCGGGCGGAAAGGGGGAGATTAACTTCTCCGTGTGGATCCCAAAGTCGTCACACCCTGTCGCGTCTTTTGTGCACACAAGTCCGCGCCCGGCGGAGACAGCAGCGGATGTGGACGGTCCGAGGCCAGGGTACTGGCTTCCTGCTGAGGACATCATATCGCGAGGTTTTGCCGCCATCGCCTACTGCAACCAGGAAGTGTCGCTTGACTGGAGAGATTTGCCGGACATCCCGACTTCGGGCGTATTCAAGGTATTCGGCCCACATGATTTCAAGAGCCGCAAGCCTACCGAATGGGGAATATTGTCCGCATGGGCATGGGGCATGAGCAGAATACTGGACTGGATTGAGACAGAACCGCTTCTTGACGCCAGACGTGTCGCCGCCGTCGGACTTTCCCGCAACGGAAAAACGGCGCTCCTTGCCGGTGCGTTCGATGAACGATTCGCGATGGCAGTCTCCTGCTGTTCGGGTTGTTCCGGTGCGAAACTCAACCACATGGAACTCTGGGAGTCGGAACACATAAAAGATATTCTTGTCGCGAAACAATGGTTTTGCCCCAACTACAAGGCGTTCAGCGGAAAGGATACCGGGGATATGCCGTTTGACCAGCATTTCCTCCTTGCGCTCGTCGCTCCGCGACTGCTGTATGTTTCAAGTGCCACAGAAGATGCATGGGCGGGGCCTCGCGGTGAGTTTGCGGCGTTGGAACATGCATCGCCGGTATGGGGGCTCTTTGGCCTTCCAGGGCTGATTGCGCATGGTTTCCCAGCGCCGGACGTCCCGTTGAACGCAGGGTGTTTGGGTTATCATCTGCGCAGCGGCTTCCATGATATCACTCGTTACGACTGGCGGTGCTACATGGATTTTGCGGAAGGTCATGGATGGAATCTGCCGTCCAAGGCCAAACGGTAAGGGTGTGTGTGCGAATCGCGGTTTGATATGGTATAATACGCGAAAACTTTTGAAAGGCTGAAAAGATGAAATACGACAAGAATCATGCATTGCTGGAATGTTCCATTCCGGGTTTGGAATCCAAGAGCGGAAAAGTTCGCGACGTCTATGATTTGGGCGACAAACTGTTGATGGTGGTAACCGATAGAATTAGCGCTTTTGACGTCATACTTCCGTGTGGGGTTCCAGACAAAGGCAAGGTACTCAACTCGCTTTCGCTCTTCTGGATGGATTTTCTCGGGATGAAAAACCATCTCATAACCGCGGATGTCGACCAGTACCCAGCCGAACTCCAGGCGTACAAGGATGATCTGAGAGGTCGCTCCATGCTTGTAAAGAAGGTCAGGATGGTCGAGGTTGAATGCATCGCACGCGGTTATCTTACAGGCTCGGGATGGAAAGAATACCAGAAATCCGGTACCGTAAACGGGCAGAAGCTCCGAGAAGGGTACCAGAACGCCTCGAGACTGGACGAAGTTCTCTTTACCCCGACTACCAAGGCGGCGATAGGCGACCATGATGAAGCCATTGACTACGCCCAGACGGAAGCTCTTGTCGGCGTTGATACGGCAAAGGCGCTCAAGGACGCAACGATTGGCCTTTACACCAAGGCAGCCGATTATGCATTGAACCATGGCATCATAATAGCGGACACAAAATTCGAGTTCGGCCAGGATACAGACGGTTCGCTGATTCTTGCGGATGAAGTGCTTACGCCGGATTCGTCGCGATTCTGGCCTCAGGAGTTATATGCAGTGGGCAGCAATCCGCCTTCGCTCGACAAGCAGTTTGTGAGGGACTGGCTTGATTCCGTAAACTTCAATCACCAACCGCCGGGTCCAGTTCTTCCTGATGATGTAATTGATCGTACTCGCGAAATCTACATCAAGGCGTACGAAGAGCTTTCCGGACTCAAGCTCGTCTGATGCAGACATAAATTTGAACACAATAAAAACAAAGAGGTATAAAAAATGGGCATTTTCGATCAAGTCAAACAGGCCATGCAGATGCGTTCGGAAGCCAAGCGCATCCAGCAGGAGATTGAGAAGATAAGTGTCGACTATTCCAACGGTGGCATTACCGTGACGGCGAAGGGCGATTTCACCATCTCCAAGATATCCATCTCCCCTGAAACATGGGCAGAAGCATCCTCCGGAAAGCATGAACGTTTTGAGACCATGCTTTTCAATGTTGTAAACGGTGCGCTTAAGAATGTAAAGAAGACCACTCAGGAGCACATGGCTCAGCTGATGCAGAGCGGCGGCATGGGCGGCCTGTTCGGCAAATGATAGGTCCCATAGAGGATTTGACACGTGCACTTGCGCGACTTCCCGGTCTTGGACGCAGATCTGCGTCCCGGGCCGCGCTTGCGTTGTTGCGTGAGCCCGAAAAGCTGCTCGATCCGCTAGCCTGGTCCCTGAAGGCCGCGCGTGAATCGGTCGTGTGCTGCTCCAGATGCGGGGCATTCACGGTCCGTGCGGCCGATCCGTGTTCGCTATGCACCGATACGCTCCGGGAATGTGCTGTAATCTGCGTGGTTGAGGAACCTGCCGACATCATTCCCATAGAGGCATCCGGCGCATACCATGGACGATACCATGTCTTAGGCGGAAAGCTTTCTCCCGTACATCGCGTAGGCCCTGATTCCCTGCGGTTCAGGGAGCTTGCGGAAAGGGTCCTCACAGAAGGCATATCCGAGGTTTTGATTGCGGTTTCAACTGACATGGAGGGAGATGCAACGGCCGGATATCTGACGGAACTCCTCAGTCAGAGTGGTGTGAAAACCACTAGGCTGGCCTTTGGATTGCCGGCTGATTCGGGTGTATCCTATTCAGACCCTTTGACGTTGCGTCGAGCGATAAATCACAGGACCTTGCTTCAATCTTCACAGATTTGATGTTCCATGAAATCAAAAGAAAGGTAAGTTGAAAAATGCTAGTAAACATGAAAGACATGCTTGCCGATGCCTCAAGAAACGGCTATGCGGTAGGCGGATTCAATTGCGCTTCACTGGAGTCCGCAATGGGAGCGATCCGTGCATCTGAGGAACTCGGTATCCCGTTTGTGCTTCAGCATGCCGGTGCCCACGAAGAGTTCATTCCGCTTGCTGTTGCAGGTCCGCTGATGATCCAGCTTGCGCGCGCAGCCAAGACCCCGGTGGCGGTTCATCTTGACCACGGCGATTCCGTCGAAAGCTGCCTGAAGGCCCTTGCAATGGGTTTTACCTCTGTGATGTTTGACGGTTCTTCGCTTCCCTACGAAGAGAACATGAAGGCGACCGCGTACGTCGCAAAGGCAGCGCATGCGCTCGGCGCCACGACTGAGGCTGAATTGGGCTCCATGCCCCACAACTTCCGCGGCGAACTCAAGGAGTACACTCCGGAGGATTTCTACACAAAGCCTGAAGAAGCCGCCGAATTCGTCGAAAAGACGGGTGTCGACGCTCTTGCCATTTCCTTCGGAACGGTTCATGGCGTATACAAGACCACGCCGAAGCTCTCTTTCAAGGTTATTGAAGAGGTTCGCAAGTCGACAGGTGAACTTCCGCTTGTCATGCATGGCGGCTCTGGGCTTACGGCTGACGACTATCATGAGGCGATCGCGAAGGGCATCCGCAAGATCAATTACTACACCTATGGTGCACTTGCCGGCGGCCAAAGCGTCTATGACATCGTAAAGCGCACTCCCGAGGGTCTTCTGTTCCACGACGTGGCCAAGAGCGCCACGGACGCAATCTGTGAGGACGTGAAGAAGGTCATGAAACTCTTCAAGCCCTGATTAAGGGAAGAAGGGCGACCCTGCGGTCAATTGCTGCGGTATCTGCCGCGGCAGTTGCTGCAGAAGAAATCAATGCCGGCCCAGGTGGTATCTTCCTCCTGGCCGCATTTTTTGCATGCACGCTTTACGCGCTCCCGGACTAGCTTGACTTCTGCGGCATAATCATCGAGGTTTATGACAGGAAAATCGCAGATGCGAGACCTGTCTGCGGTGACGGATGTTGTGCCACTGACGTTGACAAGCTGTATGCGCTTGCCCATGTGACGGATGCGCTTAAGGGCTGGCGTGAGATCGGTGGAGTCGCCTACAATTACGGCAATGTCCATCACTGCCGGAAGGGCGGAATAGTAGACGAGATTTGTCGCTATTGACACATCAATCCAACCACATGAAGCCCGCGTATCTTCATTTGCGACATCAACCTCGTGTATGTGTGTGTCATAGCCACACGAACGCTCCAGAAAATCGTAGAAGGCATATTGCTTCGATGTATTGAAACCGGATCTGCTTGATGGAATCGTTCCGAAGTACATTGTCTTGACAAGAGAGATGTCCTCATCAAGCGTGTTCGCCACGTCCTCACAGATCAACTTGGGGAGTTTTGCGTAGTCTATCTCAAAATTCTCTTCTCCTAATCTGGTGAAAAGGGCGGTCCGACATCTATACAACCAACTTCCATCAATGAACACTATCGCCTTCTCTGACATACGCAACTCCTTAAGTTCTATTTGTTCTGTTTTGGTGTTTCTATGAGAAATGGCACACTGTCATCATCATCGACATTGAAATATGTAACAGGCTTTATGTCCGAAAGAGGACTTGCCGGTTTCCTTTTTTGCGGAGGCGGCAGTTGTCCTTCAACTGTCGCATGCGAAGAAGAAGGGGTTTCTACTGGCTGGATCCTGCGCTTGTACGCTGAAGCTGGCGGAGGAATCGGAAGGTCATCGGACGCTTCCTCCATGCGATAGTAATCAGGGTAGAGGCGACGCCTATGACGTTCGATCTCCGACTTCCTTTTGGCCTCTCTCTTGGCGTTTTCGCGTTCTTTGGCCAATTCGGCCCGAATGCGCGTCATCTCTTCATTTCGTGCCCGCTCTTGTTCTGCCGCATTTCTCTCTGCATCCTTGCGCTGCCTTTCAAAAGCGGCTTTCATTTCAGCCTGTTCTTTCTCCATGCGCTCGATGAGCGTCTTGACAATGTCTGCGGAAGGCTGCGACTGAGGGGCGGCTGCCGGTGCAGGCGCTTGTACGACAGATATCTTCTCTCGCTCCCTGAGAGCATAATCCAGAAGACGGTCTGAGAGTGACTGGTTCCTGTTCAGAACCGTAGTGAGAATCAGAACGAAGGTTACCACGACAACAGACAGCAGGACAATAAAGAACACACTCAACCCTAGCATGCGCTTGCGGGCCTTTGCCTGTTCTGCGTCTATGTATTCCTGAAACGCCTTGAGGACTGGAAACTCGTTTGCGTTTCCCTCGCTGGGCACTAATGAAAGCGGATTGTCCATAGTTTACATAACCTGCATTATGCGCAAATCGTACATGGTTGATCTAACTCAGATGTCGATGGAAACTTCAATATCATCCTTTGCGGCGCCAGAGACTTTTTCTTCCTTTTCCTCCGTTATCTTCCAGGCATTCTTCTGTCCAGTAGGCAGATAACGGTAATAGACCATCAATTGGAGTGCGACATAGCATGTCGTGGCGATTGGCTGTGTTCCGATATGCATGTCCTCGCAAGTCCAATAACCGATTTCCTGCGGCATTCCTCGATGGTCTTGGTACTTGCCAATTTCCTTGTGCTGACCGCGCTTGTACACCGACTTCATCTTTTTGTTCCAGTCGAACCAACGCCTGTCTCCCTCAAAGTAGTTGAAGAAAACCATCGTAGCCCAATAGTTTGCACGGACGGGACAGCAGGAAATGTCGGTTGTAGCCAATGTGGGCGGCTCCCATTCATCCATGAGAATCCCCAACGTTTTGTCGATCACGGGATTGTCGCCGGCTCCAACATACTGCATGCCGACCACACCAAGCATGTAGTGCCACATCATGATACGCGGATAGTTGCGTCCGGGCGGACCTAAGAAAGCGCTTGAAAAACCGCCGAGCTTCTTATTCGCCTGATGCAGGAAACCTTCGCGGAGCTTGTTCAGCCCCTTCTGAAGATTCGGAATCTTGAATTTGGAGAGTTGCGCGGAACGCAGCGCCATTACGTAGAACGTGAGCTTAGTCAGATCGCGCGGCTCTCGGGCCTTTGATCCATCGCGGTGCGGACCCCAGATCGTCTCCTTCATCTGATCTGCAAGATTGTTGAGAGACTGCTCAACGATTTCGCGTATGTTGGGGTTGCGGGAAAGTCCATAGGCCTCGGCAAGTGCCGCAAGCGCAATCGCGTCCTTATGACGGTTGCGCATGAGGTACTCAACCCCCTTCCTCACCGTGTCTCCGAACTCCGGATCCGCACCAGGCTTGATGCCGTGGGAAAGATACGTAAGCACGACAAAGCCGGTCATGTTGAGCGTACCACTCCGTCCTGCCCAGCTACCGTCTGGACGCTGCTGCGTCTTAAGCCAACGCAGTGCGCGCATGACGCAACGTTCCGTCTCGGCATCGCCTCCGAACTTGGCGAGCGAACGTGCTCGCGCTCCGGCGGAGCGCTGCTGACCTAGAATGGTGCGCATTTTGACCGGCGCCTGAATGTCCATGACGGCGTTGGCGTTCTCGATTACTGGAGCATTGCTGTCCATCGACGGCGTCACCACATCGGTAGGCGTCTGCAGATTGTCAAGCGAGGGGTTGGAAATGTCATTCAAGACCTCGGTCTCAACCGTCTGATCTGTAGTCGTCTCCGTGAGATCCTCCATCTCCGGCGGCGGCTCCTCAAGAGTCGCATCCTCTTCGGCCTTGGCGACATTGATGTCACGCAGATCCTTGTTCGTCTTCTCAGGGACTGAGCATACAAAAAGGATCGCAATGAAAATCAGAGGGATGACAATCGCTCCAACAGGTGCAAGAAGACGCTGAAGCTCAATGAGAGCCTCCTTATACTCTCGCGAACCAGCGGGGGCCTTCAACCCACGCATGAGCATTCTGATACGCTGGAGAAGAGTTTGAGACTCGAACTTTTTGCCGATCGACTCAAGGTCGATTTCTTCAATGAAGAACTCTTCCTCCTGGACATCCACATTGTTGTCGATGGATTCGCTCACTTGCTGCCTCCCTTCTTGGCGGGCTTGGACGTCTCCGACTTGGCTTCGCCCTTTCTGGAAATTTCTCTGACTGGGACCATTTCGTTACCGGGCTTTTTGAGAGGCTCAAAATCCCCATTGAAGACCACATCGATTCCGATGTTTCCTATGCGCGGAACAAGCCCCCGACGGTTGCTTCCCTTTACGGAGAGCACAATCTCGTTCTTGCCGAACTTTGTCACACCGGCGGGGATCTCGTATATCTGCGAGCCTGCGCGCTTCTTGAGAACCTTGAGCGCCCTACCGTTTATGTTGACATCAACAGTCCATCCGGTTGGCTGCTCTACAATCGTTGTCAGGTAGCACTTGGGATTTACCCGCTCCCTCCTGAGCGCCTCGAAATCATCCCAGACATAGATGTCATACTTGCCCGTACCTTTGATCTCCTTCGGAGAGAACGTGATCAACGTCTGGTCCTGAATCGATGAATACTTGCGCATATCCTTCACAAAATGCCCGGCTCGTGTGCGATAGTTGACGAAGTAGCGCTTGTTCTCCAAACGTATCTTCTCCTGCTCCGGCTGGAAAAGAGCGGGATCCGTATAGTTCCACCAGCTGTCCCACCATTCTTCACGCCCGGAAGTGTACATGATACCCTTCGCGCCAGAGAGTCGAGCTTCTGTTACACGCGCTCTATAGACTTCAGGCTCATTGCGCGGCATGCGCCGATCGTCCTCGCGGCCTCCCTCGTCGTTCACTGCGTAGATGCGCCCCTGTTCAATTGACGCATAGAACGGAACGCCGCATTTCTGCGCCATATCGG
>SUVZ01000110.1 GCA_015061765.1 Lentisphaerota bacterium | reverse complement strand
GCCTTCAGCAGTGTTACCGGATTCTGCGATCACGGCAAGGAACTCGTCGGACGCCTTCAGGGAAAATGGCCGAGAATCAAATATGTGGAAGCGCTCGGATACTTCGATTCCGTCAATTTCGCAAAGCGCATCCCATCCACCTGCCGTGTCGACATCACGCGCGCCGGTCTCGGCGACTACACATGCGAACCCTCCGGACTTGCAATCCTCTGGAACAATCTCAAGTGTCCGAAGACGATGGCATGGGTGCAGGGCGGCGAACACAGTTATGTTCCACCGGAATACGAGGGACGCGACACCTTACGCAGACAGGGCGTGGACGATTGACGCTCCATCAGAAGACCTTGATGACCAGCCGGTATTAAAGAACCCCACCCCGTCGGGTACCTTTTCCACGCCGCAGATTGGTACCAAAAGTCCCGTGGTTCTGTACGGTGATTCACCGTCGCAGTTTACCGCGGTTTACCTTTCGGTGAAGACGAATATTCCAGCCCCGGCACCTCGCACGGACGTTCAGTGGTACCAAGAAGCGGGATGAACGTGCCTACCCAAGGTGCATGGTTTCTGGCCGGCTTTTTCATCGGGACGGTGAGTTTCACGTGGTTCCACCCCTTTTCGAGGCGAATCGGAGTCGGTTCTCGCATGTAGTACTCCTCATCCTCAAACGCGATCTCGTCCAGCCGATGCACGTAAAGAAGATGTTCCACGTCCGGTCCCGCCTCCTGTCTGGGCTTCTTCCATTTCGGTGGCGCAACCTTCTTCCCGTTTATCTCAACCGTGGCATCGAACCGGCTCCACTGTCCAAGCGCAGGCGTAGGTGCGGAATACGCGCGGCCATGGTCGCGAGTATAGTCCGTGAAACCGATCCACGCCCCGCAGTCAATGTCCGCCGGAGACTTTATCCATGTTTCAAGGATCGCAGTGCCGGTCCTGTTGGTCGTGAGGTTCCCGGCCACGCTTCCTCCCTTGCCGCCTTCCACTCCCTGCGTGGCACGCTGCCACAGGAACATGGTTGCCTGCGCTACGTTTGTGGCCAGCAGCGTGCCGTCAGACAGCGACACGCGCCAGCGCATATCGGTCTGGCGCAGGAACTGAAACGGGTAAGGGCAGTCGTACCACACCTTGTCGCGCTGCGCAGCTGTGCGGCGTTCGATGTCTGCGGCTTTCGCCAGGCGAGGATCCCCGCCCCGAGGCAGGATGCGGCCGTTGTTCCCGGCGGGCTCGTCATCACGCCCGCGCCAGTATGCATCACCGAAAAGGACAAGCGCCGGAATCACCGTCTGATTGCCGATGGTACGCACACCGGTTCCGGCAAAATCATCGTGCCAGGCGCAGGTTATCGCGCCAAGACGCTCGCCGTCGGAGTCATCCCACGGACAGACGCGGCGATAGGTGGCCACGGACGGAATCTCAAACGGATCAAGCGCATCGACATACATGCCGGTCGCGTCAAAGAACGGTATCTTGCCGACAGAGCCGGGATCCTTTGGCGTACCCCAGCGCATGCCGACCACAGGACCGCGATCCGTAAGCCCCGCAAGTTCACCCGGCGTCCAGCCGACGACGATGCGCCCGTTCGCATGGACGCGGTCGACGATTGGCGCCATCCACTGCGGCGGCACTTTCTCTTCCGGAAGCCTTGCCTCGTCCGACCCAAGATGGATGAACGGCATCAGTTCCTTCGATGCGAGCGAGCAGAGTTCATCCACCAGATCGCACAGCTTTTCGCGCACCCCCTCGTCGCGCATCGTCTTGAATCCGAATGCGCGGCGGAACGCGAGGGCGTGTCCAGGGATGTCAAACTCAGGCATTACGGTAACGCCTTTTGCCGCGGCATAGGCAACGACGTCCCTGAACTCCTGATGCGTATAGTATTTTCCGATGTAGCGGATGTAGAACGACGAATCCCTCTGAAGCTCCGGATATACCTTCGATTCGAGCCGCCATCCGTAGTATTCCGTGAAATGCCAATGGAAAAGGTTCATCTTGCAGCGGCTCATCGCGTCTATCAACCCCTTGACATGCTCCACCTCGAGAAAGTTGCGTCCGGAATCGTGCATGAACCCACGCCACTTGAAGCGCGGCCAGTCCGTGATCCGGCAGCATGGGACATTCCCTCCGGAAAGGCGGACAAGCTGATCCAGCGTCACGCGCGCCCAAAGCTCTCCGCGTTTTGTGGGTGCGGTAATCCTAACGCCATCCCGCCCGACCTCGAGAACGTACGCCTCGTCCGCAGTCTCTTTCCTCGCGCCCGGAACCGGCGCCACCGTCACCGACACATTACCGGTCACCGAGGAACAGACCGTTCCTCCGGCCGCCTCGACCTTCACCGGAACCGGCATCAGTTCATCAAGCGCCGCAGCGGATTCCGTATTGCAGGCGGTGTTGCATCCGGCAACAAACACCGCAGACACTATGGCTGAAACTGCAAAAATCTTCATGTTCATCCACTACCATCCTTAAACATTTATCTTGAAATGGTGAAATCCTACTTTTCCGGCACTACTGCAAATCCGTCAGCGATTACCATTCCTTTGGATTCCGCCGGATTCAACGCAAGTTTCGCTCCCGGCACCAAATCAAAGGCACCCAAATCCGTCCATTCCCCCATCCGTTGAGTCTGATCCCATTTTAGATCAGCCTCCCCGTTTACCGTCTCGACCGTAATTGCCGTAGATGAAGGACGGATCACCTTCCAGAAGTACGGAACCTTTCCGTAAATGCGATACCTGCCTGCCCTATCAACAGGAAGCGGATAGACAGCCATCTTCGCACCTTCCAGGGCGAGGTGGCAACCTTCGCCCACCTGTTCACCGTTTTGGCAGTAGCGGTAGCGCCACTTGCCTTTGAGGACCACGCCTTTACCTGTCTCGTCGACGATCCGCCAATCGGCTTTCGCCGGATCGGGATTGCCCGGGAAATCGCCGCCGAGCAGACGCTGCAGTCTGCGGCAATGCCCGCCTTCATAAATGCCTCGCGGATCGCACTTGAGCTCCCGGCACAGCGCCGCCGCCTCGCCTGCGGCAACGCCAAGCTGCGCCAGGGTGTTGATGACGCGCGGACTTCCCAATCCGACATGCGTACAGCTGAAGCAGCGCCCGGCCATGAACAGGTTTGCGATATTGCGAGAATATATCGACCGGTAGGGGATGTAATACCGTCCGTAATGCGGATGACGTGCCGTAGTCAGGAAGTCTACGCCTTTTTTGGCGTCATCGTAATGGAGATCAACGCTCCACGAACCGGATGCGATCGCATCCTCGAACTGCGGCTTCTGCGAGACATCGTTTTCGGAAAACACCCAATCGCCCATCAGCCTGCGCGATTCGCGCCGCCCGAGAAGGAACGGCACGAAATCCAACACCCTTCTCGAATTCACCGGATTCTTCTTTGCAAGCGAGAAGGCGCCGTAAATTGCCAGCAGCAACCTGTCACGGATCCATTCGCCATCCTTGATCATGTCTTGATGAATGCCATATTCCCAATTCCACTCCCCGTTGACCGCAACTTCACCGCACGCCCATTTCTCCGCCCACGGCGCGGAGAACGGAATGTCGGTATTGGCCTCGGCGCTCGTCCACATGAGGGTGGCTCCGAGCGTATCGCCGTCCGCCTTCTCGGGCGCGCAGCTTTCGCCGTATTCGCTTTTCGCCTCCCGCCCCATGCGCCAATCCGCTCCGGACCAGTATCCGACCCAGCCGTCTCCCGTGGCGTCGCAGAAAAGCGGTGCGCGGAACTCCACCACCTTGTTGCGTTTCCAGTCCAGCGCCTTCACGGATACAATCCGTCCATCTTTCGTTTCGGCGGCAAAAGCACGCGTACTCAAGTGCACAGAGAGAGTCTTTTCGTCAGATGCGACACGCAGACGGCTTGAATCTGAAAGCGCCAGGTTGCCGTCACGGTTCATAAACCATCCACGCAATTCCTTAACAAGAGGATAACGGGCCTCTCCGCCTGACCAGACACGGATTTCCGACGAAGCATTGCCGCCCAGCACCGGTCTATCGTTCACGAGCGCCACTCTGAGTCCGCGTCTTGCAGCAGCAACTGCAGCGCAGGTGCCGGGCAGTCCTCCTCCAACCACAACGAAATCGGCTTCTACGGTTTCGTCCACCTTGGCGCCGTCGAGCGAAAGCGGACCCTTGGGGCGCTCATCGTCCAAAGTAAGCACCATACCGGCCATTCGACCGTCAAATCCATCAAGGTCGATAAGCCTAACCTCACATTCGCCTGCCGGAAGTTCGACACTTCCTCCACTCTCCCATTCCCATTCCGGTTGCGACGCTCCGAATAAGCGTTCGATTTCCCTGCCGCCAACAGAAACCTTGAACCGTCCCGCGCCTTCAACCCACTTGCGCGACCGCACCCATACGTTCCACTTGCCGGATTTCGGCACCTCGATCCGCGCAATGGCATCAACCACCCGAAGTCCGCATCCATGAGCGATGAGATACGGAGATCCGACGGTATCCATGAACTGGACGTCGAGTCCCCATCCGCCTGCATCGAACGACTGCGGATATGCGGCAACGCGTAAATCCTCTCCGGCGGCGGCAAGTGCGCAAATTGCCGCCGCGACCGATACGAAACGCTTAGTGAAGTTCAAATCACTTCCCGCCCTTCAGGAAATCAAGAGTTACGGCCTTGTGCGAGGCGTGGGCCGCAGGATCGCGCGCAAGATACTCCTCGACATGCTTGCAGAACGCAGCACGTTCAGCATTTGTCGGTGCGGACGGACGGCTTACGCGAATGCGGGCGGTAAAACGGCCGAGATCCGTACCGAACTGCAGCCTTTCGATGCGCTTGAGAACCTCTTCGTTGCCTGCGGCGGCAGTGCGCGCACGGGCGAGGCAGGCATCTAGAGCGTCGAAATCAAGCGTTCCGAGGAGACGGTTCTGGCGCTTCTGGCGCTCGGCCCAGTTGACTGCGACCGTCTTGTCCTCCGCATTGAGCCTTGCGGCCTCTGTCGAGGCGCGCTCGCCCAGATCGTAGAACTCGCGCACAGCCTTGGCCGCCGACCCGAAGCCGTGGCGGCAATAGTCGTCGGCAAACGTCTCGAAGTCGAGGCGATCGGGGTTGAAGTGCGCCTTGGTGGTGATGTAGTAGGTGAACGACTTTGTGGACCAGTCGGAATACATCGTGTCGTAGTCGACGCCGAAGAGGTGGTTTTCGACAAGCAGCGAAATATCGGCGAACATGCGGCGAGCGAAGTTGTCTGGAGCTGTCACACGAAAGCCTCCGTGGGCATTCGGACGCCAGAGCACCTTGTTTCCGAAACTCTGCCACGCAACCAGATTGCGCTCGACCACTCCGTCGTTGGCGGCGTTGTTGTAGTTTCCGGCCACCGAGAGTATGAGAAGGTTCGGATGAGGCTTCACGCTCACGGGCGCCGCCGTGTAGCACGAGTACGCATATGTGGCGAGAAGCTTGTCGGGGTGGACGGCGGCAACCTTTTCGGCAACGCTGTTCATGTACGCGAAGACCCGGTCCGTAAATGCGACGTAAGGCAGGGCCTTGCGTACGGGGAAGAACACGGTAACAGTGCCCTTCGCCGCATTCACAGGATCCATTTTGCGGCACTCTTCGCAAAGACACCAAGACGAAGATCCACCGTCGGGGAGGCAGAGCGACAAAGCCTTCTTGTCGGGAGCTTCATTGAACTCGGCAATCTTGCGGCGGGCGGTGATTTCGGCGAGTTCGGGATTGGAGAAACAGAACGTGGGACGTTCCAGATGCGTTCCGAGATGGAGATTGCGCGTACCATCGGGCTGGAGTGCAAAAAGTTTGGGCTTCGATTTGCGATATTTGGGATAGTAGTCCTTGTAGTAATGCCCCCACTGGTAGCCGTCGGATTCTCCCGGTTTGTCGGTTGTCATGGTCTTCATGTCGTTCATGCCGTGCCAGCGCCAGAAGTCGCGGTTGCCCGGATGGTCAATGTATTCGGGCTGGCGGTAGAGGCGGGCGCGACGGATCACGAGTGGCGTCGCGTCTTCGACGGAGATGTCGGGGAGGACAATCTTCGACTTCTTTGGGATTACCTTTCCAGATGCCCCGGGCCAGAGATATCGGAAGCCGAGCGCCTCCAGGAGATACGTGGTCGCGCGACTCTTGCCGGTATCTTCGCCTGCGAGAATGACCTTGTCGCCCTCGCGCCAGATCTTGAAGTATGCGCTCTCCCCGCGCGAAAAGCCTTTCGGGCAGGCAAGCGTGCGGTAGACGATAGCCGGCCCCTTCTCAGGAATGCTGGAGACTACTTCAAACTTGGCGCCGGACATCTGTTCAAGATGCCACTTGAGCTCTTCTGCGAGCTTTTTGCACTCGGACTCCTCGGGCAGAACGACGATTGCCGCCTTGACGGCGCCGTCGAGAATCGTGATCCCGTCGCCCAGAACCTTGGCCTTGCCGAGCTTCGGGCGCTTTTCGAAGGCGGTGGGCAACTTGAGGGTTCCCGGCGCACCGAGCGGAACATTCAACCACTTCTCGCCTTCCGGCATCTTCGCAATGCCCTTTGCCTTGGCAAAAGCGGCGATGAACTTGTCCTGAAGCGCCTTCGCCTCGCGTCCTTCTGCCGTAAGGATGTCGTTTCCGGCGTCATCGGGGAACGAAAGAGGTTTCTTGGCCTTCTGGAAGTTTGCCAGCATCCGTCCGTAGGACTGATCGATGTAGATCACCTTGTCGCGCAAGGGATGGGGATTCCGGCGGCTGGGCTTGCCGAAGAGTTCGTTCATTGCGCTGCGTCCGGCGACAATCACGGTGCCGCCTTCAGCAAGGAACTTCTCCGCGGCCGCACGAGCTTCGCCGCCGATCCAGTTCTTGCCTTTCGACTCTCCGCGGAGCTTCTCCCCGAAATACAGTACCGAATACTTGCCGTAATCTGCCGGCGCCACCCATTTGTCGGCCAGAAACACCGACTCGTATCGGCTCTGATCCACAATTCCCGACTTCATCGCCCGAACATCCGTGCCAAAACCCATCAGGGCCACCGGTTTGCCGTCCGCAAACGCAATTCCGGCAAGCAGAGCACCTAACGCCAACATTATCGACTTCTTCATATTCATTCTCTTTATTTACTTGTCTTAAACTTCTTCAAAATCTCTTACCGCACGAGCAGCACCGTTCCCTTTGGAGAAACGACGGCATAAAGCCCGTCCTCCTTCTCCTTCAGGCACACCGAAAATTTCGGGATGGCTGACGCATCTACAGTCAAGTTTTCGAGAGGCGCCGTGAAACCGCCAGACAGAATCTTCATCTCGCCGACTCTCGGTTTGAGGCCCGCCAAAGCCGAAAACACCACCTTTCCGCCACCCAAAAACTCAAGTTGCGTGGCCGAAAGCGAGGCGAACGTTCCATCGGCAAGCATATCCACCGTGATCGCAGCACCATCTTCAAGCGTAAGATTGCCCGATACGTCAGCGGCTGTGGATGCAAGACGGATTGCCGCCGCAGAGACAGATGCAACCGTCAGATTGCCTCCAACCGTCAGGCAATTTGTGACAACTACATCATTCCACGGAATCGACAAGCTCGCTCCGGCACCAACCGTAAGATTGCCGAACTTCCTGACCGTACGCGCATCATTGAACCACTTCGTACGGAGTGCAGTGTAGATGTTGGTACGTACCACGGGATCCAACGGATGGTCAAACACAATGTATTCCGCAATTTTCGTGCCTCCAAGAACGCGTTTGTACTCACCTCCGTATTTGACATAAGAACTGGCGAATTGCGATGGACGAATCATGCGATCGCTTGATCCTGGAAGAATAAACTGCATCACATGGAAACCCGCACCAACAATTGACTCCCAGTGTTTCAGAACTCCGTCTGCGTAAATGGAGCCATTCTTTATCTCATTGTTGTATCCGTGGTCATGTACAATATACGGCCAATTATTTGACATTAGCTTGCCTCGTGACCCATATTGCTTATCTGGATCACAGATGTACGCCTGTCCAAACTCCGCTACTTTTACGTTTCCGCTACCGTACAGCGTCTTGACGTCATCCGTGTCACATACGACCGTAAACAGTTCCCTCGACGCAGACGGTAGCCGCTTGCTCCATTTCATGCTTGCTCCGTATCCCACACCATAACCCAATTCGTTAGTATGTGATGCTACCTGAAGTGAACCGAAATCAATGACTGGACGGTTGTTGAGCTTCTCTTCGGATACGAACGGTCTGCGGTTCTCCGGATCGGGAAGCCAATTACCGAATTTTGTGGTTGACGCCGTGGCATGCACGCCGTTGGAAAGTACGTCATCCCAGCGATTGACGAAATTGGTTCCATTCTGCTCATCCAGCGAAAGAGTCGACAATGCATCGGCATCAACGTGGAAGTATGCTTCGGGATTGAGAAGAGCATTCAGCTCGAAGGAACCTATCTCCACCGTCAAATCTGCGCCTTCTGAAACATTAGCAATCTTGACAGACACTCCCGCCGCAAATTCCACATCTGCGCCAGGCGAGACGGAAAGGGAAGAAACAACATAAGACACAGTAAAACTGCCTCTCCATTTTGAATTCAGATATTCCTGGAGAGCTGTGCGGTCGGCATCATCAAGACGGTTGGTGAATATGAGATACTCGGCAAGGCGCTGCCCTCCAAAGGTATAATTGTAATCACGGGCAAATGAATTGAGGCGCGCCGCATAGTCGCTATAGTTCTTCTCGGCATTGTATTCTCTTGTCGTAAATCCGAGAAGAGAAAATCCCGCGCCGATACTGAACTTTCCGGATGCTCCGTTTGAGTTTGCCGCCTTCAACGTCCCGTTATGATACACCAAACCATGAGACCAACCATAATTAACACTGGAGTCGTAGAAGACATTCGGCCATGATGTCGATCCTATTCGCTCACGATAATTGCCGGCTCTATCCAAGGACGAAGAAAGGAAAGATGTCGCCCAAACACCATCTTTATCCTTAAATTGCGGATAATCATTAGGGATTGTCGCTATCTCCGGCGTATCAGAGATGACCTCGTAAACTTCATAAGCATTGGTGCAAGTCTTACTCCAAATCATAGTAGCACCATAACCTAAAGCTTCTCCAAACTCGTTGGTATACGCCTTGAACATGATCGGGCCGAAATCGACTACCTGCAACCCGTTCTGCGTCACGTCGGAAATGAAGGCTCTACGGTTCTCGGGGTTGGTTCTCCAGGAGGGTCCTGCAAGGCAGTTGGTCGCAAACATTCCGTTACCGCGCACATCGTTCCAACGCACAACGAAGTTCGTACCATTCTGCTCCTCAAGTTCAAGCGTGTCGGCACGGGAAGCATCGACATGCAGAAACGCATCGGCGCAGACACGTGGCATCTGCCTGTCGAAAAAGAGCTTTCCTTCCTGCACATCGAAACGCACCTTGCTGTTGTCCATCTTCAGGATGCGGAGCTTTCCGCCGCCTGTCTTGGTAATCGTTCCGCGCGCGCCGGAGAGGCGTTCAATCACGGTCTCGGTGCCAGAGGCAACCTCTATTACTGCATTGGTATCGGCGATCAGCGACAGTTCCCGGATAAAAGAATCATCGGCAAAAGAAGGCAATGCGACGCAAAGTGACGCCGCAACGGCAAACCTTGAAAAACTTTTCATGGTGGACACAATCCTCCCTGCTTATCCTCTACATGCAACAACTACTCCTTAAACCGATTTAGAATGATAACAAATACATTTTTTTTTCAACTGAAAAGACACTAAAAATTGAAACAGCGGATTGCGCAGTTTGCCATAATAACGGACACTATCAACAAAGGCAGGCTGCAATGGCATTACCGCATTCCTAATCGAACACATTGCCGATTGAACGGGGAGTACTCCGACACCTCTTTCCAGCGGACAGGGACGGGGTGACAGTCGCCACCCTGTTCCGCGGTCCACTTGAACGACTCATTTCAGAAATCGCCGTTGCACTCTTTGCCCACAGAGGTGTGGTATTTTTTTTTTCGTCAAAAAAAAATGATATCCAAACGTGTTCAATAAAGTCACATCAATAAACTATTGCACTTTCTCTTTTGCGCGGCGGCCTTCTGCAAGAAGTTCTCTCAACGCACCGGCGTCGCCGGAACGGATTGCGTCCCTGTATCCGCCAAGACGCTCGATGAGCCGCGTAAGCACCGCATCCAGCGCAGTGGCGTTGGAGAGGAAGAGATCGGTCCAGATGAGAGAACTTCTTGCAGAAGGCC
>SUVZ01000109.1 GCA_015061765.1 Lentisphaerota bacterium | reverse complement strand
AGATTCTCCTCAATCTGCGACAAGAAGGATGTGCGGATCGAGGAGAATCTTGCGTGGTTCAGGAAGCGCAGGCAAAAGCTGCCGCGGACTTTCAACGGAATTGAAGGCTGGAAGGCCGTCTGTGACTGGGATGAGGTTGATGTGGTTTACATCGTTACTCCTTGGGACTTGCACGCTCCGATTGCTCTTAGGGCGATGCGAAACGGCAAGGTGGCGCTTGTCGAGGTCCCGGGCGCATTCACGGTGGATGAATGCTGGGAGCTTGTAGAAACGAGCGAGGAAACGCGCATTCCGTGCATGATGCTCGAGAATGCCTGCTACGGCGAAATCGAACTGCTGGGCTATAATCTTGCACGGTTCGGTCTGCTCGGGGAGATTGTCCACAGCGAATGCGCTTACATTCATGATCTGCGGATGATATGTTGTGGCAAGGAGTTCGGTGAAAGCGAGTGGCGGTACAAAGAGCAGCTTCGACACAAGGGGAATCCTTATCCTACGCACGGCCTTGGCCCTGTGTGCATGTGCATGAACATCAACCGAGGCGACCGTTTCGACTACCTCGTGTCGCTTGAATCCAATCAGGTGAATTTCGAGCGGTACATAAAGAAGATGATGCCTGTCGATGATCCGCGCCGCAAGGATAAAATCGAGATGGGAGACATGAACACCACGCTGATAAAGACAGCGCTCGGCAAGTCCATCATGGTTCAGCATGATGTTTCGAGTCCGCGCCCCTATTCGCGGCTTAATCTCATGTCTGGCACCAAGGGCATATTCTGGGGAATGCCATGGCGTCCTCACGGCATTTCGCTGTCAACACTCAAGATCGGGTTCGAGGAGCGTTGCGGAGAAGGCATACATAACTTCCTATCCGATGAAAAGACGAATGAAATCCGTGAACAGCACAAGCATTCTCTGTGGAGGAAAGTCGGCGAAATCGCAAAGAAGGTCGGCGGGCATGGCGGACAGGACTTTATCATGGATCTCCGTTGGGCGTATTGTCTGCAGAATGGAATTCCTTTGGATATTGATGTGTATGACCTTGCGGCAATGAGTTGTCTTTGCGAACTCACGGAGAAGTCCGTTCGTAACAAATCACATCCATACGACATCCCTGATTTCACACGCGGCGGATGGAAAACGGCCAAGCCGCTTGGTTCGCTGGATATCGATGTGTCCAGCCTGGACTTTTCAAATGTAGGCAAGGATGAGTCGGCTATTACCGTGTGATTATGGTTGCTGAAAATCAAGGCCCTTCAAAAAGTAAGATAAGTTAAAAAAGAGTGGTTGGATAATCGATTAATTGAATGCTTTCTTTTGTTTTTGGAGTGCCTATCCCCATGAAAGGGCAACGGGCAGGTTGCCCGTTGTACGGGTGAGGCGGCGGTGGATTGCGGGCAGCGGAGACGCTGCCCCTTCCGGTGAACTTCGTGCAGAAATAAAGCCGATCGGGAAGATTGTCATGAGGGTCACTTGACCTCCAGCCTAAGGGTCACTTGCCCCCCCCCCCAGTCCAAGGGTCACACGGGAGTTCCTGCTACCTGATACATTGTTCAACGACATTGCAATAGGGGGGCAAAAACGAGATTGCTCGATTTTGGTAATTGAGAATAAGTGTTTATTATGATATAACTTATCCCTATGAAGCGCGTATATGAGATTTTAATAGCCGATCATTCTGTCATCAACAGACAAATGATGTGACGCACACGATGTTGCCGGGTTGAGCCATTCCTGAGCGTTTTTATTGTCACGTCTCTTCGCTGATGCTCAGTTCTTGTCTTGACAAGGCAGAATGGAATATGCAGGGTCGGCAACCGTGAGAGTGTGTGATTTGACGAGTGTTTTGGTCGGATTTGGAAGTTAGCGCCTGCAGGAAAGCTGTTACAGTATTGCTGTAATGAGCGTAGTTTGCTACAATATCACGCATGAAACTTAAAAACCCTTTTTTAACCAGAGGATATGCAGGTCCAGAATATTTCTGTGACCGTAAGGAGGAGACTTGCAGACTTATCGCGGCGTTTGAAAATGACCGTGATGTCACACTCATTGCGCCGCGCCGTTTTGGCAAGACAGGATTGATTCATCATGCCTTTTCACAACTTCCGGAAGAATACACGGGCATTTATCTTGATATATTTTCAACTCGGACACTTTCTGAATTTACATCGCTTTTTGCATCTTCTGTCATAGGTGCACTTGATACAAAGATGGAAAATGCCTTGTCGGCTATCACCCGTTTTTTTCGCAGTTGTCGTCCTACAATCACACCCCAGGAGGACGGTATGCCAAAGTTTTCGTTTGAAATCACTCAATCTGCAGCAGAGGTTACGCTCAAGGAGGTTTTTGCTTACCTGAAATCCAAGGATTGTCGTGTGGTTGTAGCGATAGATGAATTTCAGCAAGTGGCTGAATATCCAGAAAAAGGTGTGGAGGCGCTTCTGCGTAGCGAAATTCAGTTTCTGCCTAATGTCCGTTTTGTGTTTGCCGGTTCACGAAAACATATGATGGAAGAGATGTTTGTCTCTCCCAAACGTCCGTTCTATCAATCGACGCAAATTATGTCTCTGCGAGAGATCCCATGTGACGCCTATTCCGATTTTGCCGGCAGGTTTTTCAAAGAGGCTGGGCGGCGTTTCAGTTCAGATGCATTTACATACGCCTATAACCGGTTTGAGGGGATAACCTGGTATATTCAGGCGGTGATGAACCGTATTTGGGAATCAGGGGAGGATTTTGTCGAAAGAGAACTTGTGGACACAGCGGTTGATTCACTTGTTGGAGATCAGGAGCTTGTCTTTAATGATTTGCTCCGTTCACAGAGCAATGGGTCGCAGATGATGCTTCGGGCGATAGCGAAGGAAGGGGTTGTCCCAATGCCTACTTCTGGAGCGTTTGTCGCGTTCTCAGGTTTACGCGCCGCTTCAAGTGCGGCATTTGCGCTGAACGATCTGAGGAACCGGGATCTTGTATATGAAACCGACCGGGGGTGGACCGTTTATGATCGACTTTTCGGTACTTGGTTGCATGGGATGCAATCCTAAGTTCTGGACAGAATGACTATCGACTGCCGACTATCGACCATTATGCTATAATATGCGCAAATGAAACCGATAGCGACATCTACGAGCGATTTTGCCGATCTCATAAAGCACGGCGGAATATACGTCGACAAAACGGCGTATTTCCATCGCCTTGTCTCGAATGAGATGAACAGGCTTTTGTTCCTCGCCCGCCCGCGTCGGTTCGGCAAGTCGCTCATGATCACCGCCCTGAAGGAAATCTTTATGGGAAGGCGTGAGTTGTTTGATGGCCTCGCCATCTCCAAGACAGACTGGAAGTGGGAGAAGTGTCCGGTAATCCATTTTGAGTTCGCAGATGTCGACACGACGAGCATTGAATCGTTTGATGAGACGTTTGCTCCAAATGTAAAACGCCGATTGGAGGAGGCTGGGTTTCCCTATGATGATACACTTCCTCCTTCTACAAATTTCGGTGCTGCGATAGATTCGCTCTCCAAGGCCAATGGCGGCAACGGGGTTGTTGTTCTCATCGATGAATACGATGCGCCAGTTTCCCACGCGCTTGACGATCTAGCCAAGGCTGAGGCGATCCGTTCCCGCATGGGAGCGTTCTTCAGCATGATGAAAACGCGCACCGGTGCGATCCGCTTCCTCATGATGACGGGCGTCTCGAAGTTCACGAAGATGTCCGTTTCTCCTGCCTCAACAACATTGTCGACATTTCGATGGATGAAGAGTATGCGACGATGCTCGGCTATACGGAGGAGGAGCTAGAGGAGAATTTCGAAGAGCATCTTCGTGAGCATGCCGTGAAGATGGGCAAGTCCTACGAAGATTATCGCGCTGAAATGAAACGCTGGTACAACGGTTTTCGCTTCTCTGTTGACTGTGAGACGACCGTATACAATCCGATTTCCATCGCACTTACATTGGCAAAGAAAAGAAAAGAGTTTTCCGCCACCTGGTCATCGACCGGGCGTCCGTCGTCGCTCATGAACTGCCTCAAGCGCTGGGACATGCTGGCGATCGACCCTGAGCGGACAAAGCAGGTGTCGGAACGCGCATTTGACGTGACGAATCTTGCCGACCTGAAGCCGATAGGTATGCTCTTTCAGACTGGTTATCTGACGATAAAGGATTTTTCAGCAGGACTGTATACGCTTGGCGTTCCGGACGATGAAGTCCGTCAGGATCTCAATCTTCTGATGACGAGTGTTGCCGCCGAAAAGGATGTCTCCTGGGCGGCGGATCTCGGTGTGCGCCTTAGGTGCTGCGAATGGAACGACTTCTTCCTCGGGCTCAAGTCGCTCTATGCGGCGATGGCCTACGGTTCGACGGAAGCAACCGTTCACGAAAACTCCTACGCCCGTTGCCTTTCATTCCTGCTTGCAGGAAGCGGATTCCGTTTTACGATGGAGGATGTGCAGGCGAACGGACGCGCCGATATCGTGGCGAGCCATGTGAACGGCGTTTTCATCTTCGAACTCAAGGTCGGCGAACCGGTAGACAGGGCGTTCAGGCAGATCCGCGAAAAGAACTATGCCGCTCCGTATCTCGCATCCGGTCTTCCGATCCATCTCATCGGACTTTCCTTCGACCCCGAAACCCGCCAGCTTGTCGATGCCGCTGCGGAAGAGTTCAAGTAGTATAATTATCTTCCTCTTTCGGTTTTCAATCGTTTATGGCAATCGAACTACATAATCTGATAAAAGAAAAGGAAGCTTGTTGAATTTGTTCCGCCGGTAAAGCATCCGCTCTGGAAGCTTTGTCTTCAGATGGGGATTACGGAAGTTATCGTCAAGGTCAATCCCGATCTTACGGGGCTTTCTGATCCCTGGAAATACGAGACTCTCAAGAGGATTGTGGATGGTCTTGCCGCCGAAGGCCTTACTGTCGTCGGCCTTGAGGGCGATCCTTTCGATATGAGCCCGATTAAGGAGTATGGTGCTGGAGTTGGAGTGAAAAGTTCGAGTTCGAGAGAAAATGATGATAATACCATTTTCCAACATAAAACTCCAACTCAATCCTCTGCGCCTCTGCGTTAAAAACCAAAGCAGCGACTTGCGTGAGGAAGCGCTCGCGCATTACCGTGAGCTTCTGGAATCGATGAGCAGACTCGGCATCAAGCTACTTTGCTACAACTTCATGGTCGGCACAGGCTGGGCTCGGACCGGAGTACGGGAAGGGTGCGGCGGCGCCAAAGCGACATACTTTTCGCTGAGAGATCTATCGACAGGATTAACAGGATTGTCAGGATTATCCGATACAGCGAACAATCCTGTGAATCTTGTAAATCCTGTCAAAAAACATAATCTCATCATTTCCCATGACCAGGTGTGGGCGAACTACGAATATTTCATCAAGTCCGTAATGCCTACTTCCGAGAAATGCGGTGTCCGCATGGGACTTCACCCTGACGATCCGTGTCTTGATTCACTCGGCGGCTATGCGCGCATATTCGGTTCGATAGAGGCATACGACCGGGCTTATTCGATCTATCCCTCGCCATCGAACGCCGTCACATTCTGTCAGGCGAACTTCAAGCTGATGTTCTCAGATGATCCGTCGCAAACCGCAGATTTGAATTCCTCTGCGGGCTCTGCGTCTTCGCGTCTCTGCGTTAAAAACAATCCCACCGAAACGCTATGCGGTGTTGCGCGCCACTTTGGAAAGCGCATCGCCTTCATTCATGTGCGCGATGTTGAAGGCGACAAGACCGACTTCACGGAGCTTTTCCATGATCAGGGCGACACCGACCAGTTTGAGCTGATGCGTACCTATCGCGAAATCGGTCTCGATGTGCCCGTCCGCGGCGATCATGTGCCGGAGATGGAAGGCGACCGCAAGCTGGTTGAAGATGCAATCCCCGGCTATTTCAATATGGGCCGTCTCTTCGCAAACGGCTACCTGAAGGCATTGCTCAAGGGAACGGGCAATTGAGCCTGAAATCCGCAGTTGAAACATTGGGATCGGATTCATCCATGAGAAGTGCGCGGATTCATGGTATAAGAGCCGTGTAGAAGTGCAGAAGAGGGGCGGATTTTTCACGAAACATACGGAATACCCGAGGTGAAGGAAAATCCATTGCCAATTGCTCTTCTCTCATCCGGTATTTCCCCGTAGCGTTTTGGGCCTTACAGATTCTTTCTACATTTTTTACATTTCTACACGGCTTAACAAAATTCCAGGCCACCTTCATCTGCATTCCCGTATGTGCCGGTCGTGAAGGAGCATCCTTCCAAGGACAAGGACGTACGCGTCTTTTCCTTCACCGTTCCATGTGCTGGCCCGCGCCCGGTCACCGGTCACTACACCATGCCTTCCGGGCCTGGCAAATATCCGGCGCAGATCTCGTTTCACGGCTACGGGGCCGCTTTCGTGGAGAAGGTTCCGTCTTCCGGTCCTAAAGGCAAAATCGCGATGTTCATCAATGCGCATGGATATGAACTTGGACGCGAACCGGAATATTACACCGAGTTCTACGATTCGATCAAGTCCAACGGCAAAACCTTCGGACTGGATTTCATGTGGCAGAACAAGTCCGTCAACACTGCGTATTTCGGCTGGATGTGCTATCGCATCATGCGGGCAATCCAGTTCCTCAAATCGCTGCCCTCCGTCCGGCGTAGCGATTCTGTTCAACAATATTCCCGGGCCCAAGAAAATCAACTGGGTGCAGGGATCTACGCACGGCTATGTTCCGCCGGAGAGGCATCAGGCGTTTTCCGTTACAGGAAACGGCTGGACCGAATGACATTCCGGCATTCATCTCCGCCGCGTGCGGAGATGATGCGTTTTATGGTATAATCGTCGCAAATAATCCATAAACCAAGACAGGTGGCTATAAATGGCAAAACCATTGAACATTGTTGTGTGCGGATCTCTTGTCCCCGATCCGCTGCAGACCCTTGAACCGGTCCAGACCCCACAAGGTCCCGGGCTGAAGAACGAGCAGATGCTTCCGTCCGTTCTCGATCCCTGGGCGGCATGTGCGCTATATGAGGCGGCGGCGCTCGCGAAGTCGCGACCCGGTTCGAAGGTCACGCTTGTGGCTCTAGGTCCCAAGGCAAAGCTTCAGCAGCTCATGATGACCGTTGCGCAGAAGGTTCCGCTTGAACTCGTTGCCGTCAATGCCCCGGCTGGCGGATTTACCGATGCGAAGGATACGGCGATGGAGCTCGCCAAAGCAATCAAGGCGATGCCAGCGGCTCCAGACTTTGTGTTTGGTGGTTGTGCAAGCGCATCCCGTGATGCGGGCGTTACGCTCCAGTTCGTGGCAGCGTCTCTCGGCATCACCGAGTTCTTCAACGCCGTCGACGAACTCAAGGTCGCCGATGACGATTCGTTCTCCGTCAAGGAGCGCATAGAAGGCGGCAAGTATCTTGTCTCGACGTGCACCGGCCTTCCGGCTGCGATAGGATGGGCCACGGGCAGTCTCCCCGAGCCGCCGAACAATCCGCAGACGGGCATGATGAATATGCGCGGCATAATGCCGGCTCTCATGAAGGCGCCAGTTGCAAACGTAGGAACCGGCGGCATCGCTTGGCAGAAGGCTGAGGTTCCTGCGTCCAAGCGTGATACCGTCGTCAAGAAGGATATGTCCGTCGAGGACATCGCAAGGGAAATTGTGGAGTGGGTGAAGGCATGAAGATCGTAGCGTTCAAGATTGAAGGAAACGGCACGTTCGCAAAGGATGTTCCGGCAATTGCAGAGGCAGTCAAGTCAAGCGGAGCCGATCTGGTGATTCTTCCCGGTAACTCCCGTGTAAAGCGTTCGGCTCCTGCGGCGGCGTTTTACGCCGGTGCCGAGATCGACACTAACGTCATTGATGTCGAGGCTCAGGACGGTAGGGTCGTCGCACGCCGTTGGGTGTATCGTCAACGCATCCTTACCGAGTTTACGCGCACGGCAAAACCATGGGTGCTGGTTACGGATCCGTCTCTTTTCGAAGAGATCTGCGCAAAGGTGAGCGCAGAGTCTGCCGCATTTACGGAGAATGTCGCTGCATCGACGCGTACTGTCATGGACGGCGTTGTGAACGCAGGTATGGGAGTCGAAACCACGATCAAGCCTGATGCGAACCTTCTTTTCGTTGCCGGCGCGGGTTGGACGAAGAAGCAGGCTGACGGCGCGCTTCATTTCGAGGAGGCGGCATCCTCGATCACTGGTTTCATCGGCAAGGCGAATGCCTCGCTTGGTTCATCCAAGTCGCTTGTGGACATGCCGGAGGCAGCTACCGCATTTACTTTCATGAGTCACATGAATCAGGTTGGACAGACAGGTTCGACACCCCGGCACCAGAAGGGGCTTGCGACCTGTTGCCATGGCGAGGAGCCGCATGTGGTCGGTTGGCGCTTCATCAGCGAGCGCCGCGCCATCAATCTTGACGCGAACTGCGGCTGGGTACAAGGTAAGGCTGATATTGTCTATGTGGCGGACGCTTTTGCAGTGATGAAGAAGGTCAATGAACTTCTTGGCTGACGATGGTTGCCACGGACGAGATATCGGTGGGTGTAATTGGGTGCGGTAGAAGTGCCGTGCTCGGGCATCTTCCCGCAATTGGGAAACTTGATGGTCTTTTCCGCGTGGTGGCGGTATGCGATGTTGAAAAGTCGCGTCGCGACAATGTGGAGTCCATGTTTCCTGATGTCCGTCACTACAGGCGGGCTGTGGATATGGTGGATGATCCAGACCTTGATCTTGTCCTTGTGGCGACACCCACTCAAGAGCACGACAGCATCGTGCTCAGTTGTTTGTCGCGCAGGCTATGGACTGTGTGTGAGACGCCTCTCTCTCCGACGCATGATGGAGCGCTTGTGCTCCGTGGTGCATCTGTGAAGGCCGGCAACCGCCTCATTGCCGCGACTCCGCAAATGTTTTCTCCCGAGTTCAGATTGGCGTCGATTGCTCGCGCAAGGAAAAAGATAGGCAGTATATATGACATCCGGGTCCGCAAGGGTACCTACGAGCGCAGGGATGATTGGCAGGCCACTACGAAGCGTGGAGGCGGCGCAGCGTTTTTTGCCGCCCAGGAGCCGATGCTTCAGGCTCTCACTCTACTGAAGGCTCCGCCGGTACAGATGTGGAGCGAAACAAAGAAGCTCGTGGCGTTGGGTGACGCAGAGGACTATGTCCGCGTGATGTTCAGGAGTGTCGATGGCATTACGGCCGATGTCGAGGTCAATTCCGCCGTTGTGGGCGTAGGCGGTCCTGCGATTGAACTGCGCGGCACCCGGGGGGCCTTCTCTGTCATGCCTGGAGCCACGAAGGGGCAGTACAGGATAATAGATCCGTCACAGCGTTTTCCGCACGGGCGCAGCAGCGTGGCGCTGCCGCCGCTTAAGGATACGGTCGAGAAGATACGCATTGTGGAGGAGGAGCTTGAGCTCCCGGATCCGATGCCCGCATACGAGGCTTTCTGGCGCACTGTCCATTCGACCGTCTGTAACAACAGAGGATTTCCCGTCGACTTCGATCTGCTCGTCGAAATGGCTCGTTATGTTGGAATCGTGAGAAAATCCGCACCAATCGCGATTTGAAGCTGCAGTCCCACCCATGACATGGCGGCAGACAGATCCAAGTTCCATTTTACAGACAAAGGGAATGCGGTTTTAGAGTTGAAATTCTACCCGGGCCGAATCCCGTAAAAAGACTAATAAATAAACTTGCGGTTGTAAATAAACTTGCGGTTGCCTGTGCTTACACATTGGCAATATTGTCAACGCTTCTTCGCCACCGTTACACCGCCGCATAAATCAAACGACACTTTCCAATCATCCCTTGAGAATCAGTCCGAACCATATTCTCATTGACTTCGCGAGAGGGATGTGGTACCTTTCCCGCCGCTATGGACAAAGCAGTGAAACGCCACATATTGAAGAAAAGGATCGTCCTCGCAAAGCGCTCGGACGAACCGATGACATTCACCGAGCGCGCCCCCAGGTTCTTCAGGTGGTTCGAGGAGGACGTAATGGGCTTCGACTCCAGGGAGTACCGCAGGGAGTTCTGGCGCGAGGCGTACAGGCACGGACGCACCATAGGCCATGTGCCGCACACGCTGAGCGACCAGCTGCGCAGGAGGGGCAGGAGAAGCGAAATGGTGCTCTTCGACGCGCTGTGCATATCGCTTCTCATGGGAGGGGCGTTCGCGATATGGGTCATGAGGCGCAGGATAGACCTGCATCTGCACCGTCTGCGCCGTCCGTCGTACTACGAGACGGAGC
>SUVZ01000108.1 GCA_015061765.1 Lentisphaerota bacterium | reverse complement strand
GATGACTGTGAGGGATGCCTATTTGCGCTGGGCTCAATGGGATCCTTGGGTGCAATGGAATCAGGACCGTTTTGATTTTGATATGGCCACAGTGATAGAGCCGTCACTGAAGCCGCTTGGGGCCGTGTTTCTCATGGATTATCCACCTCAGGCGGCAAGCCTTGCGAAATTGCGCGGTGATGTTGCTGAACGTTGGGAGTTCTATGTGAATGGAATTGAGCTGGCCAACTGTTTTACGGAGCTGTGCGATCCGGTGGAGCAGCGTCGTCGCTTTGTCGCCGCAAGAGAGGAGCGCAGACAACTGAATGAGGCGGATTATCCCATTGACGAAAAGTTTCTTTCGGTGCTTGGTGATATCCCTTCCGCAGCCGGTGTCGCGCTTGGCGTTGATCGGCTTGTCATGACACTTCTCGGTATCGATGACATATTGCAGGTGCGGGTTTGAAATGGCATTGTTGAAGGTGCACAGAATAAGGATTGCGGCAGGAGAATCTCATACCGCAATGCGGTGTTCGCGTCCAGAGGCCTGACGGCGTCGCTCCACCGCATAGGGGTTGCGATGCTCCACATGCTACATGGAAAATGGCGGAGCGCCAACGGCATGAATATGCTATAATCTCCCGCAATGCCATGATGTGGGCAATCGCTGCATTCCGCTGACGGCGCGTGTGTACATCAGGTTCAATCACAAGAAAGGATACATCAAGATGCGAGTGGATTACAAATGGAAGGCGTTGATTCTTCTCTGGGTGGCATTTTTCCTTCAGCAGGGAACCCGTCAGTTGTTTGGACCTTCTGTTCCGGCGATATGCGGTTCGCTCGGAGTTGACAAGATTGCGCTCGGTACGGTGGGTACTGCGTTTGCCATGGTTTACGGCATCTGCGTGCCGTTTGCCGGCCTGACGGCGGATGTATTCAACCGCAAGTGGATGGTGACGATTGGCGTGGCGGTATTCTGCACAGGCATCTTCCTTTCCGGGTTTGTCGCATCTGTCGGCCTGCTGATGCTGACCTATGGCGTCCTCAACAGCTTTGGACAGACCTTCTACTATCCTTCGGCGACGTCACTGATCTCCCAACTGCACAAGGAGTCTCGCGCAACGGCGATTTCCATTCTTCAGCTCGCGTTGTACATAGGAATTGTCGGATGCGGCGGTTTTGCCGGATGGCTGGCCGGAAAGGGTGGAGACGGCTGGCGGATGCCGTTTTGGATTCTTGGCGGGGTCGGTCTGGCATGGGCAGTGGCGCTTGCCGTGTTCCTTCGCGACACAAAGCCGGACGTGTCGCACTCTGCGTCGGAGAAGCCGTCCGTCGGAGAGGCGCTCAAGTCGGTCTTCTCCAAGCCTACTGCGCTTTGCGTGACGATCGCATTGGCTATGATGATCTATGTCGATATAGGCTTCAAGAACTGGATGCCCACGCATCTTCAGGTTGAGTTCATGGAATCCAATCCTTTTCTGCGCCAGTGGGCAGGCTTTCATGCCGTATTCTGGCATTATCTCGGCGCCGCCATCGGCATTATCGTCGGCAGCCGCATTGGGGACAGGTTTGTGAAGGTGCGTCCGGGGATCCGGCTGGAAATCGGAATCGTGGGCTTGACGTTCGCCGTGCCGTTCATTGTATGGATGGCGATGACTCAGTCGTTTGCCGCGTGCTGCTTCGCCATGTTCGGCTTCGGCATATTCCGCGGCGCCTACGATTCCAATTTCATGGCGTCGTTCTTCGACGTTGTGAATCCCCGCTACCATGCGTCGGGTGTCGGCGTAATGATGTGCGTAGCGTTTCTCTTCGGTTCGCTCTCATCGACGCTTCTGCCTTTCATCGCCAAACTGACAGGCGACAATATGTCGATCAGCATGTCTTCACTCGGCGGTTTCTACTTCGCTGGTGCGGCTGTGATTCTTATGGCCCGCATATTCCACCTGCGTCGCGATCTTGTGAAGTGATGGGTTCTGCGCTATGGATGCCGTCTGTCTTGTTCTCGCCGTGACAGGTTCGAGCCTGCTTCTGGTTCTCGGCCTGCTGGGGTGCGTGGCCCCTGTCATTCCGGGGCCGGCGCTGTCGTACGCCGCCATGCTGCTGCTTCTTCCTACCCGTTTTGCGCCGTCTGTTGGCGAATGTGTCGCGTATGGCGTCGCCTGCGCAGTCGTACTGTTTTTGGACAGTGTCATTCCGGCGATGGGAGCGAAGAAGTTTAACTGTTCGCGCTGGGGCGTTGCAGGATGCATGATCGGAACGGTTGTAGGCATGTTCTTCGGCTTCACGGGACTGATTTTCGGTCCGTTCCTCGGAGCCATGGCAGGGGAACTTGTCGCCGGAAAGAATTTTCTGTCTTCGCTGAAGGGCGGATTCGGGGCTTTTCTCGGGTTTGTGTTTGGCGTGCTTGTCAAAGTCGTATACTGTGCGGTCTGTGCAGTATGGTGCCTGTTTGCGTTTTTCAAGTAAAGGAGGTCTGAAGTGGATGAGATTTGCATCAATGTTGTAGCTGCGCTCAAGCGCAGAGGTTTTGAGGCCGTGTACTGCGCCACCAAGGACGAGGCTACTGCTGCGGTGCTTGCGGAGGCGGATGCCGTGCATCGGGTCGGCATGGGCGGCACGATGACGATGAGGGAACTCGGCGTTACGGCACGGCTGGAGCAGTCGGGAAAGCTTCAGACGCGCGGTGCGGATTGCGATCTCTTTCTGCTCAGCGCCAACGCGGTAACCAGCGACGGACGTATCGTGAATATCGACGGCAACGGAAACCGTGTCGCGGCATCGATATCTGGGCCGAAGAAGGTCGTTTACGCCATTGGACGCAATAAGATCGTCGCAGGTGGAATAGATGCGGCCATCGCAAGAATCAAGGAGAAGGCGTGCCCCCCAAACTGCATCCGTCTTGGAAAGAAGACGCCGTGTGCGGCGACAGGGAGGTGCGCTGACTGCGATTCGCCCGACCGCATATGCAAAGTGACGGCGGTGTTTGACCGACGCCCAACCGGCACTCCGACGACAGTGTACGTTGTCAATGCCGATCTCGGATATTGAGAGGCAGGTCATGAACCGACTTCTGCTCAAGAATTGCCGCATCCTTCTGCCCGATCATTCGGTCGGGAAGGGTTGCCTTCTGGTCGAAAACGGAGTGATTGCCGCAGTCGGTGAAGTGCCTGACGGCATGCAGGTGTCTGAGACGAAGGATCTGCGCGGCGCGCTTGTGATGCCAGGACTGGTGAACGCCCATGGTCATACCGCCATGACCCTTGTACGCGGCCTCGGCGGCGGATTGCCGCTCAAGCGCTGGCTCGAGGAGGCGATTTTCCCGGTGGAGGCCAGAATGACCCCCGCGGACATTGCGGCCGGCGTCACATGGGGCGTGATGGAGATGCTCGCCGGCGGTACGACTTGCGTCGCGGACATGTATGATTTTCCGGATTCTGGAGGCCGGGCATTCGAGAATGCCGGATTCAAGGCGAACATATGCCGTGTCGGGCTGAATTTCGTGGCGGGCAGGCTCGCCGAGTGCGTGGATTTTACGCGCAACTGGAACGCTTCCGCGCACAAAGGTGTCGTGGCGGACGTGTGCATCCATTCGGAGTACCTTACCGATGCCGGATTCTGCCGTGAACTTGCCGCCGCCAACAGGGAATTGAAGCGTCCGCTCCATGTGCATGCGTCGGAGACCCGCAGGGAGCATGAGGAATGCATTGCGCGTCACGGAAAGACGCCCATTGCGCATCTCGCCGATACGGGGCTCCTGGATCATGGCGCCTACGCCGCGCATTGCGTGTGGGCGACCGACGATGATTTCAGGATAATGCGTGAGCATGGTGTCACACTCATCCACAATCCGTCCAGCAACATGAAGCTGGGAAGCGGTTTCGCGCGGATTGCAGCCGCTCGGGAAGCGGGGGTTAACATCGCGTTTGGAACGGACGGATGCGCATCCAACGACAATCTCAACATGTTTGAGGAGATGCATCTCGCCGCACTGCTTCACAAGGGCATTGCGCGGGATCCCACTGTCCTAGATGCCGGCGACATCCTTGACATGGCGACGGTGAATGCGGCGCGTGCCATAGGACGTATGGATACGGGGCTTGTCGAAGTCGGCAAACGCGCAGACCTTTGCGTAATTGACCTGGACAGGCCGCATCTTCTCCCTGCGCTTGACATTCCGAATCTGCTTGTGTACAGCGTGCAAGCGTCAGATGTGATAATGACGATTGTCGACGGTGTGATACTCTATGACAGGGGCGAGTTCACTTCGATATACGCGGAGAAGGCGAAATATGAATTCCTTTCGGCCGTTCGCCGCATAGGTTTGGATATAATGACGCCTCTGGTTTGAACTCAAGGAGAGGAATGGTGTTTCCTGCATGAAGCGTTCTGACAATATGGATCTCCTGCTGCTGGCGATAGTGATATCTTTGGCATTGCATGCATTGCTGATGTTCTTTGTGGCACCGAGGGTCATGAGCCAGGTGGGAGGCGTTTCTGTGGAGTCGAAGCGGCATCGCCGTCCACCAATGGCTGTGCGCAAATTTAACGGCGATCCGCTCCGTGAACGGGCGAAGACCCTGCCCAAGGCAGATGTGCCTGCGCCGCGGTCCGCCCCTAAGGTCGGTTCTGTCGGCGGCGGTCATGCGCCTGCTGCGGAAGTTTCCGTACAGGTTGCCGTACCTGTCCCGCAATTGCCGATGCCTGAAGTTGTCACAGCGCCGGACGCAGTCGGTTTTGAACTTCCCAAACCATCGGCGGTGGACGTGAAGTCGGTGGTCGACAGTATGCCGCCCATGCCGATCGGCTCGCCCCCGGCCCCCGCGATCTCATCGTCCGCGGCCCCATCGGCGGGCATGCCCAATGAATCGTTCCTGCCCGTACCCGGCCTTGCCGCACCGGCGCCGGAATTCTCTCTGCCGCAGATCTCCGAAGACTCGGATTCATCCTCTGCGATGGCAGGAGTCGCGCCGGCGAAGGCGATGCCGAAAGTCGATTACGTGTTCGACAACAAGGTTCTCGATGCCGTGAACGAGAGTTTCGTCGAGAAGGAGAAGGCCGCTGTGCGTGCGCTTCTGTCTGTTCCCGATGCGGTTCCGGTGGAGAGTGCGGTGAATTGTTCCATGTCCGCATGTCTCGATCCTGCAGACCCGAGGTGGCGGTATTTCACATTGACGTTTTCGCCGAAGGCTGGTGTGGATGAACTTCCCGTCGTCCCAAAGGATGCAGTGATTCTCATAGACGCATCCGGCTCCATCGGTTCTGACCGTCTCCGCAACTGCCGAAATGCCGCCAAGGAGATTCTCCGGACCTGCTTCAACTCCGGGGACAGATTCAATCTTGTGGCATTCCGCAACAGGTTCACATACGCGTTCCGGGAATGGCGCGAATGCGACGCTCCGTCCTTTGAGGAGGCGGACCGCTGGCTGTCGCGTCTCACGGCGCATGGCCGCACAGACGTGTTTTCCGTGATTCGCTCCGTGCTTACGCTTCCCCGTGACCCGACCCGTCCGCTGATAGCCCTCGTGGTGACCGATGGCGACGCAAACTCGGGCGTGAGCGGCACGGCGGAGATACTTTCCCGGTTCACCGCGCTTAATGACGGACTCGTATCGGTTTACATGTATGGCGTCAAGAGGGAGGCGAACAGGGAACTTATAGACCTCCTGACGCGCGGAAACCGCGGCGAATCATTCATACATGAGGGCAGTCGACGTCGTGCGGGTGTCTCGATGGAGCCGCTTGCGACGGCGTTCCGTGACCCTGTCCTTACGGATCTGCGGATAATGTTCGCCGCCGGTTCCATGGCGGAGACGTATCCGAAGCTTCTCAAAAACCTTTACCGTGGCGGAACGGTTGTCCTGCGGGGGAGGTGTCCGGCGCGTGTCAAGGAGTTGGTGTTCACGCTGCAGGGGCTTTCAGGCTCAAAGGCGTTCGAGTCGCTGTACAGTCTTGACTTTGCGGCAGCCGAGTCTGCCGCCGCCTCACTGGTGGAGGATTGGCGCGCGGATCGTGTCATTGCCGGGCGACTGCTCGGACACGGCAGGTAGAGGACGTTCGGCGACCTCGATATTTTGTTGCGGCCGTCTAGGAATCGTCTCCGGGAACAAGGCCGCGGACAGGCTCGCGAAGAGCGGCTTTGGCGCCGCCAGGTCGTTCCGTCAACGGCGGCATGCTGAACTGGGCTGGGATGCCACGCGGTTTTTTTTTGAGCGTCATTCGCGGTAGATGCGCTTAAAGTCCACTCCCTCGGCGGCCAGCGCGAAAACGGCTGACGGCAGCGAGGCCGTGTCTTCGCGCAGCTGGCGGAAATAGTCTGCATAAGTTTCAGGCGGCGCATCCTTTTGCGGAGCTCGCAATCCGATGAAAGTGTACTTCGCATCGACGGAGACTTCTGCTATGACTTTTGTCGGCGATTTGGCCGGATCGTGCGGCAGGACATGGACATCGGCCTCGACGCGCGATGAAAGCAGAAAATCGTCGAGAATCTTTCTGGTGTCGGTCACGCTGATGCCGGTTTCGGCTATCTGGCAGAGGCGTATGCGTGTTTTCCGAACGGCCGATTGAACGATAAGACTTGCGAGCGACAGCATGAACGGTCCGTTCTGATTCTGGCCGCGCCACCATACATCAATGCGGTCAACGGCGGATTTTCCATCGGACGGCTCCGTCTGCAGCCTTTCACGGACAAACACCGCGCTTCTGCGGCGCTCGGCGATAAAGGATGCAAGGGCGCTTATGGATATCAGCCGGGGCTCTTTCATCGGTACGCCCACCAGAACCGTGTCCGGGACGAAAGGGCCGAACCCGTACGCGTGAACCAACGTGTACATCGTTGCGAATGGATCGTCTGACGCAAGAACGCGGACAAATGCGTCAAGACGCTTCTTTGCCGCCGCCGATCTCAGGATCTCGCTCAACTCTTCAATGCGCCCCGGCAATCCCGCGGCCTTGGGGACGATTGAGGCCAGTGTCACCATGCCCCGTCCGCCGGAAATGGCCCGTGAGAGATCTATGACATCGGAAGACTTCACCGGCAGTTCGGTAAAGGCGAGAACATCCGGACGCCAATTTCTGAGGTCGTGTTTCATCCCGTCGAGTTTGAACATTGCGGCTCTGGCGAGCGCGACCCAGAGTCCGGTGCGCATATCGCCCCAGCGAGCGGTCAATGCGCGGCGTTTTACAATCCAGAAAATGAACGTCTCCATCCCCAGTGCGACAAAGGTCCATCCCGGGCTGATCATGAACATCGCAATGACGCAGAGAATGAAGCCGAGGAAGGAGAACGGAGCCTTGACCTTGAATGTCGGACGCCAGGATGGATTGCCCATTGCGCTTTCAAGCGCCGCGGAAAGGTTCAGGAGCGCGTAGGTCGAAAGATTGAACATCGTCAGCACGGGGGCGATGGCGTTTATGTCGCCTAGCCAAAGGCAGACCGCCGCGATGCCGAAGCAGCAGAAAGAGCCGAATCGCGGGTCGTCCGTTTTTCCCCAGCCGCGGGCGAAAGCGCGCGGGAGAATCCGGTCGCGCGCCAGCGCCTGGAATACGCGCGGTGCGCAGAGGAAACTGCCAACCGCGCTTGAAAGCGTCGCCGCCCACACGCCGAGCAGGATAGGGAATGTCCACTTTGCGCACTTGGTGAAGATCATGGTGTCGGTCCTGAGAATCGCGCTGTCGGAGACGTAGATTGAAAGGAATATGGGTATGGACATGTAAATCGCGTAGCCTGTAAGAACAGCCGCTATTGTCCCCAAGGGAATGGAGCGCGCAGGATTTTTCAGGTCGCCCGACATTCCCACTCCGGAGAGAATCCCCGTAACCGCCGGGAAGAATACCGCGAATACGGGCCAGAAGCCGAGCGGGGCGGGAAGATTTTCAGGTGATGCCGCCGTGAGGGAGCTTGGCGCGGAACCCATGAAAAACGAGACCAGAGAAAACGCTATCGCTCCCATGATGAAATATTGTGATTTCAGCGCGATATCGGCCGAAACGGTTGAGACGACAGCGAGTATCAGAAGCGTCGCAAAGCCGACGAGGCGGGGATCCCACGTTCCGACGTGCGGGAGAGAGGAGTTTACCAGCGCTTCGGAAAAACCGGCGATATAGAATGAAACGCCTATGGCTTGGGCGAGGGCGAGCGGCAGCCCCATCGCCGCGCCCGCTTCAACTCCGAACGAGCGTGAGAGCATAAAGTATGCGCCTCCGCCTTTCATGCGCATGTTTGTGGCGAGCGCCGAAATCGAAAGGCCTGTAAGAAACGTAATTAAGCTTCCGACGGTTACGATTATGAGTGAAGTCGTGAGCCCTACATTGCCCAGCATCCAGCCGAATCTAAGGTACATGACGACACCGATGATCGTCAGGATGCTCGGGGTATATACTCCCTGAAAGGTTCCGAAACCATAACCTCTGTTTTCCACGTTCTTTTTCATAGGACCAAGTATCATATCAAATTTTTTTGATAGTTATGCAATATTTCATGGCTTCGTGAAACGCTGGATGTCTAGCCGGATTTGATATGGTATAATCTGCGGAAAAAAACAGTACGGAGAAGCGTGCGGGTTGCCGCCGCAGTGCCGTTTTAGACAAAGGAATGAAGATGAAGAAACTTTTCGTTAATGGTGAGGAGATTCCGGAGACGGTGATTCAGTCCGCGGTGGAACAGATGCTGAACTTCTACGCCATGCAGGGCGTGCCGCAGGAGGCCCTGAAGGAGCATATGGAAGAGCTGGTGTCGACGGCTCACGAGCAGGTAATCGGAGCCAAGATACTTGATGACGCCGCCAAGAGCGCCGGCAAGACACGTGAGGAGCTCATCGCCAAGGCGACTGAGGACGTTGCAGCTCCAACGGATGAGGATTGCGAGAAGTACTACAATGAGAACCGCGAGGCGTTCAAGGCGCCGCCGCAGGTTCGGGCAAGCCACATCCTCGTCAAGACCGATGGCGACGACGAGGAGACGAAGGCAAAGGCACGCGCGAAGATCGATTCAATCCGTGCTAGTGTGACGAGCGAGATCAATGTGGAGAAGGCTTTTGCGGACGCTGCGCGCGAGAACTCCGATTGTCCGTCCGGGCGCGAAGGCGGCGATCTCGGATGGTTCGGTCCCGGGCAGATGGTCCCTGAGTTCGACAAGGCCGCTTTCGAGATGAAGGTGGACGAGATTTCGAATGTGGTGGAGACGCAGTTTGGTTTTCACATTCTGCGCAAGACCGGCGAAAAGCCCGGCTGCGAGAGGTCGTTTGACGAAGTGAAGGATTCTCTCAGGGCGTCGCTCATGCGTGAGATGCAGAACGCGGCTTTCGGACGATTCATGGGTGAACTGCGCGCATCGGCGAAAATCGAGTTCCGCGACGAGTGACAGGTATTGCCCTGCGGCCTTGCGCAAGCCGGCCGCTATCGCATTCCGGCGTATATCGCTATTGCGTAGAGCGTGCCGAAGACGGTGTATATCCCGCCTGAGGCACGCTCGAGCCTTATCCATTTGGGGGTTTCCGGACATTCGAGATATGTGCGCGTGGCGGTGGCAAGGGTCCGTCTGGTGAGCGGAAGCGCCATGAACGGGAGCAGGAAGATCCTGCCGTACTGGGCAATCAGCATTCCGCATACGGCATACGGAAGCAGATGGCATATCCAGTACAGGACCAGCGCATTTCTCGGACCAAATGCAGATGCGACGGTTCTTATTCCGGCAAGCCTGTCAGTGGGAATGTCGCGCATGTCGTTTCCGTGCATGATGATGCACACGAGCGACGCCAACGGAAGCGACAGCAGCGCCGCAAGCGGCGTGACATGCGTCAATGCGTCGGCCGGACGCAGTATGCATATCGCCACGAACATCTCCAGCGGACCCATGAGAAACGCGACGAACGGAACGCCCAGCCCGAGATACTTGAATCTGATCCCGGTGGAATAGTTGGTTGAACCGAGGAGTCCGATGAACCCAGCGGCGAGGAGCGGTATTGACATGCGCCATTCGCCGTCGTCACGGTAGAGGCACAGCGCCAGACCCAGCGCAGCGGCGACCGCGGCGCAGAAGAGCGACACCGCAAGAAGCATGCGCATTGAAATGATGCCTTCCTGGACCTGTGGGGTTGTACGGATCGCTCCCGGCACCCTGTCCACCCCGGAGCGTTCATCGCCCCACGAGTTTAGCAGGTTCACCGTTGACTGGAAGAATATGCCGGAGATGAGCCCTATCCACCACCTTGCGATGCCGTGGGTGGGGGGCGCCATCGCCAATGCCACGATAAAAGGTATCAGCGTCGCCGTGTAGCTCCAGGGCCTG
>SUVZ01000107.1 GCA_015061765.1 Lentisphaerota bacterium | reverse complement strand
TCAGTGAGTACGGCCGCCCTCCGATCAAGGAAGACTTCGACCTTCTCATGGGCGAATGAGGCGTGGAAGCGCCATCTCGGAGCCCGGTTATAGCCTATCGGCGAGATTTCAATGTCTTGATGGCTGATTTTGGTGGCGCCATTCGTGCATGGATATGCCTTCCTCGCTTTTGAAAAGGCGCTCCAGTCGTTTGATGCAAGAGAATCCGGATCGGGCCGCAACCTTGTTGATCGGAAGATTCGTTTCGGAAAGCAGTCGTTTCAGCTCCGTCATCCGCCGGGCGGTGATTGCCTTGAGGATTGTTGTTCCGGCTATTTCCTTGAACCGAAGGTCCGCAAGTCTTCTTGAGCATCCAAGATGCTTTATCACATCAACGACAGTTATTCCTTTTGTGGCGTTTCCGTTGATGTATGCAAGCGCTTTGCCGACAAGATGCGCGCTGGATGTCACTGATCTGGTCGTTTCCCGTTCAACAACCTTCTTTGCTTTCAGGAATACCGTTTGCGGTTTGGGATTCCTTCCGCGCATCAGCGCATCAAGTCTTTCCGCCGCGACATATCCGGCGCGTTCATGGTCAGGCAGAATGCTCGAAAGCGGCGGTTCCGCAGAGTCGCAAAGAAGCTCATCGTTGTCCGTTCCGAGCACTGCGACGTGTTCCGGAACCGCTATTTTCGCGTCCCGGCACGCTTCAAGCACCTGTATCGCCCTGAAGTCCCATGCCACATAAACCGCCGCCGGCTTGGGGAGGAAGGTAAGCCATCTGGCGAGATCCGCCCGGTCGTCCGGTGTGCCGGGTTTGGCCTTTGGCTCGAATATCTCAATGCGTTCGGCTTTGGCGTCTGCAAGACGCTGCGTATATCCAGTCTGCCGTCCATCGCTGTATGCTACGCCAGGCCGGGCCGGGACAAAAGCGAAGGACTGGAACCGTCCCAGCTTCATGAATGTGTTCGCCGCAAGGCTTCCAATTCCCGGTTCGTCATTATGCACATAGGAGATCGCCTTGGTGCGTGAATAGTCGGTTTCGCCTTTTGATCCGATATAGACAAGGGGTATGTCGGAATCTTCAAGCAGCCTCGGTGCGTCTGGAAGGCAATATTCGCCTGCTATGATTCCCTTGATGCAGCCTTTCTCGATGAGTGCATTTACTTCCTCGGACGTCTTGATAGAAGCATTCGCAAGATGGAGACTCCACATTCTGCCGCCTTTGGCATAGTTGAATATGCCACTGAGCATGTCTCGTCCAGATGCTCCGCTCATGTGCAGGAACACCAAAACCTGTTTTACTCCTATCTTTTTCATGGACGCAGAATATATCACATTTTCGCTTGCCTGAAAAGTACCAAAAGTGTTGCTTGATAAATACCTCTGTTTTCTTGTGGGTTTTGGCGTTCCGTGTTATTATTCTCTTCATGAATAAGACTTATCAGATTGTTTCGGCTGCGTTTGCAGTTTCGTTGTCGCTTTCGGCCTTTTCGGCCGCAATAACGGTCAAGGACGCAATGCGTTCTCCTGAACTCAAAAATGTGCGACTTGAGGGTTGGCTTGGAGTGAAGATGAACCGCTTCATCGAGCGCCGTCTCGTCGATCCGTTCATGCGCGAACAGGTGTTTGACGAGGCGCGTCAGGCGTTCGAGTTTCGCGACGACGACGAGGCTAAAGTCGGCGGACTCTGGCGCGGCGAGTTCTGGGGCAAGGAGATGCTTTCCTCGGTCCGCGTCGCGGACTACCTACAGAACAAGGATTTCCTTTCCTTCGTCCGCGAGGAATGCCACCGTCTCATGAAGTTCCAGGATGCGGACGGCTATCTCGGCAGCTATGCCGACAAGGACTTGATAAGCGTCCGCGACCTAGAGGCCTGCCGGAAGAAACTTGGCTGGGACTCAAATTGGAATCTATGGAACCGCAAATACAGCATCTGGGGCATGTTCATGGCGTATAAGGCCACGGGCGATCGGGAGATTCTCGCTTCGGTGTTGGCGCAGACGGACAATTGGATCGATGTCGTGCGGCGCAACGGCGTGCCGCTCTGCGACACGGGTACGCCTTCGCTAAACGGAATGCCACCCATGTCGTTCCTGAAGCCGCTGCTCATGATCTACGAAGAAACCGGTGACAGGAAATATCTCGACTTCGCTTCGGAGATCCTGTCGTATTGGGATCGCGAGGACGGACGTCCGCCCAACTTTTTCCGGAACGCCGACTCCGGCAAGGCTCTCCACACATGGTATCCGGAACCGGAAAAGTGGGCGAAGAGCTACGAGATGATGAGCTGCCTCGACGGAATCCTTGAATATTATCGTGTCACCGGTGAGAAGCGTTGCCTCGATGCGGTCGCAAAGATACGCGACCTTCTCGATAAGTATGAATCAAACCCGCTCGGCGGCGTTGGCTTTGGCGACAGGTTCCTCGGAGCGGCATCGCGCCCGAACGGCGTATTGGAGATTTGCGATGCGATTCACTGGATGCGCCTCAACATCGATCTCTTCCTCATCATCGGCGACGACAAGTACATGGATTCGGTGGAGAAATGCTACTACAACAACTTTTTCTCGGGCGTGGATCGCGATGGTCTTTTCAGTTCGTTTGTTGTCCGTTCCCTTGCGCGGCACGAACATCGGAGTCAATGTGGCTACGCATACAGCCACTGTTGCGTGAACAATGTTCCGCGTTCATTCATGGATTTCGCATCCACAGTGGTCACAGTGGACAAGAATGACGTTTTTCACGTGAACCAATATCAGGACGCAACCGTCACGCTGGACGGTGTGAAGTTCACGATCCGCGGCGGCTATCCGGCGGAGGGGAAGGTGACGGTTGAGGTCTCCGATCCGGCGAAAAAGGTCGTGTTCCGCAAGCCGTCTTGGTGTCCGCGCATGAATGTGTCCGAGAAGGACGGCGTTTATACGCTGGCTTTCGACATGAATCCGCGTCTTGTCGCTTCTGCGCAAGTGGCGAATACGCAGGATGCATCTGGCCTTGAAGTCACCGATGCGTGGGCGGAGCACCGCCATGCATTCACGTGGCAGAAGAACGTTGGGCGGGACGTGCGGCGGCAGTACCGCAAGGCACCGGCGCTCGCGCTCTGGAACGGGCCGTTGCTCTTGGCGAAGTCGCGCCGTCTCGGGATGAACACGGAACAGCTCGAGGATCCTTCCTCTGTCATCGGGAAAGGCTATCGTCCTATTCTCACGCGCATCGCGTCCGACCGCGTGATGGCCGCGTGGGACTTGCGCCTCGTGAAGGAAGGAGAGCCGGACATCACTGCGAAGGTCTGCGATTTCCAATCTGCCGCCGACGCGCGGCTTAGCGACAACTTCACGTGGTTCTCAATTTGGTTCTAATGGGGCATTTTGTGCAATGCCAAACCGGCTTAACCAAGAAACACAAACAAAGAAAAGAAAGAAGGTGGCTATGAAGAAACTGGCAGTGACAATGCTTGCGATGGCGGCAGCGCCGCTTTTCGCCGCCACGCGCTATGTCGTTCCGGCGGGGACAGAGGGCAACACGCCTGCCTCGCCGTACACAAGCTGGGAGACGGCGGCAAACGACCTTGCTTCGGCCATTGACGCCGCAGCAGCGCTGGATACGATACTTGTCGCTCCTGGCACGTACAGCATCGGCAGCACGCTCGACATAGACTCGCCTTCTGGCCATTCGCGCAACTTCCTGAAGATAGAGAGCCGCAATCGAGAGACGGGCGAACAAGACCCCGAGCACACGATTCTCGATGGCGGCGGCACGACGTCGATCATGATCGTCAAAGCTCAGGCGGTGACGATCGCAGGGTTTACGTTCGCCAACGGATATGCGGAAGCGGAGACCGTATCCGCAGCCCCGTCCGCGTCCGCCGCACTCTATTTCTACGGGGACCAAATCGGTGCCTTTGGGCGTGGAATGGTCAGCAACTGCCTGTTCCGCGCAAATAGGTCCATCAACGTCAACGGCACCTGCATCTGCAAGCGTAATACGATAGACGCGACGATAGACGCGCCGATTGTCGCCGATTGCAGCTTTCTCAACAACACGCAGGAGGTGACGGTGGCAGGGCAGTCCGTAAAAGGAAGTGCGATATACATGTATGTCACATCTTCAGCCACGGAGGAACAGTATGGCCTGATCAAAGGATGCACGTTCAGCGGCAACTCCGGAAAGGGACCATACGCGGAAGGCTCTTTGCTCAACATCCCCAACGGACGCATGGTGGTGGACGGCTGCAATTTCTACACGAATTCGTTCGAGCAGACAGATTCGACAGCGAATACAAGCGGGGCGTACATGAGATTTGTCGGCGGAAACGTCACACTCAAGAACAGCATTATCTCCTGCACGGGCTACAACAACGCCGTCGGAAAATATCTCTACGGCACGGTCATGAACACCGGAGAAAATTTCACATGCTCGAACTGCACGTTCCGCGCCATCGAGGAGGAATCTGGTTCCTGTATGTACGGCACAATCAGCGTCGGAGAGTCGAACAGATTTCTGGATTGCCGGTTTATTGACAATACGCTTTGTGCACAAGCGCTGTTCTTCATCAACAAAAAGGGAGGCGAGCTTTTCCGCAACTGCCTCTTCGCGGGCAATTCGCGCTCAAGTTCCAGCCGGATATTCATGACATATGGCGCGACTTATGCGGGGGCGACGCGCTTTACGGTCGAGAACTGCACGTTCGCCGACAACTCGGACGGCATTGCGCCGATACAACTTGCCCAAGGGGACACCGCCTACACCTGCAACCTCGTGAACAGCGTGTTCACGACGGATAAGATACTTTATGCGGTGGCGGAAAATGCGTCAGTTCTGGCGTCCAATTGCTGCTTCAAGGCGGCGATTCCGGCAAATATCACGGACGGCGGCGGCAATATCGCGGTTGCGAGCGTCGATGCCATGAAGTTCGCGGATGCGGCGAACGGCGACTACCGCCTTGCTGTCAATTCGCCGCTCCGCGACAATGGTGTCAAGCTCGATTGGATGACTGCCGAGGCAACGGATCTCGACGGCAGTCCGCGCGTCGTTTCGCGGTATGGCATTCCGCTTTCCGCCGATGCTTCCGCTTTGCCTGACATCGGCTGCTACGAGTGCCGGATTCCCGTCCCCGGTTTCAAGATGATAGTGAGGTAGTTTCGAGTTTTGAATTTAGTGTTTCAAATAGTAGAGGATTAGCAATGGTCCCCAGTTTGAAGATTCTAAACTCTGAACTCGCAGCTCTAAAGTCGAAAGATGTGATATAAATTGCGGCTTGGAAGGGCCATGTCAGGTAAAATCCCAATGAGCACAGTTGTGAAGACCTCAATGATCGGCATTCTTGCGGTGGCGGCGGCGCCGCTTTTCGCAATGGATGTCCGCGTGGGCCAGACGCCGGGCGGGCCGAGGATGTTTGTGGATGGGAATGCCGTCCGCCCTCGCTTCTACTACGGTTCGCCGACGTGCCTCTGCAATATATCCGGTCTGCGCAAGACCGTGTTGAGGATTCCGTTCGCCGCCGACCGCGACACGGCGAACGGGCGTGTCGCGCTCGACGGCTATCCGGGCGTCGATCCGCTCTGGTTCTCCGATGCGAAGCTGATAGACCTCACGGCAGGTACCACAAACGTGGTGATGTCGGCGGGCGAGGAGACGAACACGCTCCACTATGTGGCCGACGGATTGACGTTCCGGAAGGGGCACCGCTACCACTACGTCTTCACCCACAGGGCGACGCGTCCGCGCACGTACTTCACCATCGAGGTGTCGTATTCGGAGAATGGACATAAGACGAAGCTGCCCTACTACTACGGCGACACGCTTGGCGATACGGTTGCCCTTGCGTCGTCGGCGGATGTCGATTTCGTCACGTTCTCGACCGACTCCTCTTGGGGGTGCGAAGGGTGGTGGAATCCGCCGGAGGCGCCGGAGGACTACTCGAAGATAGACCGTGAGTTCGAGCGGCTTGCCGGGATCAATCCAAATGCGCTCTTGGTGCCGCGCATCACGGCTGACGCGCCCGCATGGTTTCACGAACGCCATCCCGAGATACGGATGGTGTACGAGCCTCGTTGCGGCCTCGTGATATCCTCGGTGTCTTCCCGGATCTACCGCAAGGCGGCCTGCGATGCAGTGGAGAAGCTTTCGTACCATCTCAAGGCGAAGTTCCCGCGCCACTACGCCGGGCTCCAGATCAGCGGGCAGAACTCCGCCGAATGGTTCTACATGCTCTCCACCTCGTCGGGGGACTACCTTTCCGGATACGACGCTGGCACGAGAGACGCGTTCCGCGAATGGCTCAAGGCGCGCGGCGACACCGACTGGGCGACGGCAGAGGTTCCGGCGCCTGCGGAACGACGCAGTTCGCCTTTGTCTCCGCGCGCGCTTGAATTCGCGCGCTTCCGCAACCGCGAGATGGCAAGTTTCCTCGTGGAACTCGGCGCGGCGGCGAAGCGCGGTTCCGGCGGCGAGGCGCTCACGTTCTTCTTCTACGGATATGCGTGGGAGTTGGGCGGCGCCACAGCGCCTGAGACCGGCCACTTCGACTTCGCTTGGTTCATGAAGCACGCGCACGGGAAGATCGATGCCTTCTCGTCGCCGCTCAGCTACAGCTGTCGCAACCTAACGGGCTCGACGGTGATGATGAGCGCGGCCGAGAGCGTCATGCGCAACGGCTACCTCTGGTTCAACGAGATAGACAACCGCACGCATCACGAGGAGATGTGGGACCACATGTCGCTCTTTACGCCATACACCGATCCCGGCGTCACGCGGGAAGTGCTCCTGCGCGATTCGGCGGCGGATATCCTGCGCGGCTACGGCGACTGGTGGATGGATCTCTTCGGGCGCGGATGGTACCGTGACGCCGACATCTGGAAGCTTCGCGTCGAGCTCAACCGGATCGACGACATCGTGGCACGGCGCAATCGCCCCTATTCGCCGCAGATAGCCTCGGTGGTGCACGAGGATAGTTTTCTCTGCGGAGGATCGGATGGCTTGCGGCGCAAGCTGCTTGTGCGGACGGGCTTTGCGACGTGCGGGGCGGACTACGGACAGTATCTCCTTGCGGACGTCCTCGATAACCCGCCGGAATCCGTGAAGCTCTTCTATTTCCCCGTCATCCGCGACCTCGCGCCCGACCTTCGCGCGAAACTCGATGCGCTCAAGGCGTCGCGGTCCGATGCGACGTTTGTCGAAGATGTGACGCCGCAGGACGTTACGGCGGAGGCGATCGCGGATAGGGCGCGGAAAGCCGGTGTGCACTGTTTCACCGCGCCGGGCGAGGCCAACATCTGCTCGGCAGAGGGCATCGTTCTCGTGCAGGCGCTGCGGGCGGGGAATCTTGCTGTCGACTTCGGCTCGGATGGCGTCGTGCGCGATGCCTTGAGCGGAGATTTCGTCTGCGTGGGCCCGAAGGCGGAGCTGCCGTTCCGCCTTGGCGAGACGCGGTTGTTCAGGATTGGAGAATAGAATATGGAAATGAAATTCTGCTGTGCCAAATCAGTTGTCGTGTTGGTCGCATTTGCGTCTTGCGCCTTTGGGGCTCAGGGGGCGGAGAGGCGCAACCTGATCACGAACTTTGACCACCGCGAGGGGATGGGCATAGACCTGCCGATGGGCTGGGTGAAGCACATCAAGGACAAGGTGACGACGAAGATTGATGTCGCTCCGCAGACGGACAGATCGGTGCGCTTCATCGCGACGGGCGATCCATGGGCGCTCTACGAGCAGCGCAACCTCAAGCTCGTGCCCGGCGGCAAGTACCGCCTTTCGTATGAGGTGAAGACGGATGGGCTGGACGGTGCGTCGGTCGGAATCTTCCTCCACGACTCGAAGTGGAGCTGGAAGGATCCGCAGAAGGGGCCGAAGTTCCCGGATGACACGAAAGGCGCATGGGTGAAGCAGGAGGCCGTCGTCACGATGTGCGACAATCCCGGCGCGACGATGCACACGCTTTCGATCGGGTGCATCCACGGGCAGTCGGCCCGGAAGGTTGACTTCTCGCTGCGCGATCTGCGCCTGGAGGCGATCGACGAGGCGACAGACCGCGCGAGCGCGCCCATCGACGCGAAGAGCCGCGAGAAGCTTGCCGCGCGCATCGTGCCGGTGGATCCGCTTCTCGCCAATGTCAACGCGAACGACGCGCAGATCACGTTCTACTGGCCGGGCTGGGTGACCGGCGGCGTTTCGCGTTGCCACGTGGTGTCGCGCTTCAAGGGCAAGAACTACAGCAAGCCGGTTCCCGCGCAGTTCGACGAGAAGGGCTATGCGACCGTCCGCTACGGGCGCGTCCGGCCGGGAAGGTACGAAATAGAGGCGGAGGTCATCGACGATGCGACGAACAGCCTCGCGCGAAACGAGTACGCGATAACCGTGATGCGTCCGGTGAAGGCTTTGACCGTCGGGAAGCGGCTCAACAACTTCGTGACTGCGCTTGTCGATCAGCCGCTCGAAAACGGAGAGGTCGCGTTCAGCCGCGCGACGCCGGGCTGGGTCTGGATGTCGTTCGAGGGCGACGTCGGCGGCGAAGCGGTTGGCTATCTGGACGACATCGCCTATCCCGTGGTCCGGTATCGCGACGGTGAGAGCCGCATCGAGGCGCAGCGTTTCGTCACGGCCGGCGCGCACACGCTGCGTATCTCCGGCGCGAAGTCTGGCGGGCGGCTCAGGATCAACGCCGTCAAGACGATATGGGGCAAGCTGCCGGGCATGACGACGGCGCCGAGCGCCTGCTACCGCATCGGCTTTAGGTACACACTGCCGTTCTGCAACCGGTTCGGCATCCACACGCACATGAACACGAGCACCTTCAGGCTGAAAGAGCGCGAGCACGTCAATCCCATCTACGCTGGATATTGCTACGAGCGCGGCATGCGCATGTTCGTCAACGTCAGGATCTCGCCGAAAGGCCCGGTCTGCGACGACTACGAAGAGACGTGGAAGGCGATGGCCGAAGGACCGTGGACGGACGGTTTTTCGATTTCGGTTGACGAGAACCTGATCGACCAGAGCCAGACGCCGTGGCGGACGGTGAACTATTCGGAGGCGGCGTGGAAGATGGTTGCGCTCAGACCCGAGCAGTCGATCAACCTCTTCTATGCCGATGGGGGGCGCACAATCGGGTTCAACTACCCTATGATAAGTGCGTCAGAGGTTGCGGCGACGGTCAATTCCGGGAACGGCACGGGACTTCTCTGCCCCGAACTCTATGCGTCCGTCCGGGAGACGCCCGAACAGCTCGACAGGGTTCTCGACGGCTATGCGAAGTTCGTGACGAGCGCGAACGAGATGGTGCCGGCGTCCAAGGGCAAGATCGTGATGTACGGTGCGTCCTACGTCCAGATCGGTGACTGGTCCAACTACGTCGCGCCCGCCACGGACATCAAGGCGCACTACGCGAAGATGTACCGCGCGTTTGCGACGGATCCGCGGTTCGATGGCTGCGCGGGCGTGGGCTGCGGCGGAATTATCTGCGGCGGCGAGGAGCTTCTGCGCTGGATGGCGAAGTGCGTGCGCTACTACGCGCTCGAAGGCGGAACCGGCGACCTTGCGGCGGAGTACGGCTTCACGTGGATGCCTGGATTCGTGAAGAACGCCGACATGGACGAAGGGCTCACGAACTGGACGGCGAAGGGCGAAATCGCCGCCGAGCGCCTGAAAAACTACGGTTCGCGCGTCCAAAAGCGGCAGGCCATACCGAACGGATACGGCGACGGTGTGGCGGTGTTCACAACGAGGCCGGATCGACCGAACGAGCTTTCGCAGGATATTTCCGGCCTTCAGCCCGGGAAACTGTACGCACTCCTTTTCTGCGTCGCCGACAGGGACGACGTCCTTGCGAAGGATGGCAAGACGCGGTTCTTGAAGTCGCCGCTGGCGTTTTCGGCGCGTCTTGAAGGCGCGACGGAACTTGAGGATCTGCGCTACGAGACGGTCAGCGCGGTCAAGACCAAGGTCGGGCTGCGCCTTTTGCGGTACGTGTTCCGGGCCGATTCGGAGAAGGCCCGGCTCGTGTTCATCGACCGCAAGGACGACGGCTCCGCCGCCCCGGACGGATTCCAGCAGGTGCTCAACTACGTTTCCTTCATGCCGTATTACGTCGAGTCGCCGGATGAGCCGGCGGAAATCGCCGCCGCGCTCGGCTGGAAGGGCGCAAACCGCATAAGGAACGGAAAGTGAAGTCGAAGTGACAATGCGAAGCACGGAGATGAAAAAATGACGACAGCTCTGTTCTGCGCCATTGTTGCGGTCACCAATGCGATGGGAACCGTCGCCGTCGATACGCACGGCGCGCGCGTCGTGTCGTATGTCCCGGTCGGCGGCGAGGAGGTGTTCTTCGCGTCCAAGACCGGC
>SUVZ01000106.1 GCA_015061765.1 Lentisphaerota bacterium | reverse complement strand
GAAAAGGTGCTCGCGAAATATCCGTTCGACCATGCGGGAGAGGGCGAGACGTCGCTGATGATGTCGCTCTGTCCAGACACTGTCAGCATGGATGAATTCGACAAGACGGCGTGGTATGCGCAGTCGGCGCTCAAGGCGTCGAAAGAGACCGGCGACAACGGTGTGTCGATGATACTCGACCATTTCCGCCGTGTGCTGATATAGGATGCGCAGGCAGGGGGAATATCCATGAATCCAATACTTGGGATGCTCGTGTTTGCCATCGGCGGTCTGGCTGGCGCCACATTTCTCCTGCCTGCGCGTGGCGTGAAGGGGTGGGCCTATGAAACATGGTGGATGTTCTACTGTGTTGTGGGACTGCTCGTTATGCCGACAGTCGTCTGTGCCCTTGCGGTGCCGGATTTCTGGACGGTTGCGATGTCCGCTCCTTCTTCCACGATCCTTCAGTGCGTCGCTTTCGGTGCCGTCTGGGGCGTAGGCGGACTTACGTGGGGGCTAATGGTTCGCTATCTTGGCATTGGACTGGGGCTTGCGATCGGCTGTGGACTTTGCGCCGCGACCGGTACGCTCATCCCTCCGGTTGTCCAAGGTCGCGCCGCCGATCTTGTCAAGGACGCCGGATCAATCATGGTTCTTGTCGGCGTCATCGGTTCCCTTGTCGGCATATGCTTTGTAGGATACGCGGGGAAACTGAAGGAGAATGAACTGCCAGAGGAGGAGAAAAGGAGGGCCGTCGCCGAATTCGACTTCAAGAAGGGCATTGTTGTCGCGCTTGTCTCAGGACTTTGCTCCGCATGCATGAACTTCGGTCTGCAGTCTGGCAGCGTCATCGAGAAGGCTGCGTATGACGCCGCGGTCGCCGAAGGCGTGGTGAAATCCGGCGAACCGTGGTCTTGGCAGGGAATGCCTGTCGTCATGATTGTGCTGTGGGGCGGTTTCGCCGTTCAGGCTGCATGGGTCGTCCTGCAGCATGTCAGGAACCGCACGTTCGGGGATTACTTCCGCAAGGGGCCGGTTCTCAGGAACTGGATCTTTGCGTCGCTAGTCGGCGTAATCTGGGTCGGCCAGTTCGTCTGCCAGAAGGCGGGTGAGCCGCTGATGGGCGATCTTGGCTACATATCCTTCGCGATAGTCATGGCGTCCACGATCCTTTTCTCTACCGCAATAGGCGTATTCTGCGGAGAGTGGCGAGGGACGGGATTGAGGACAAGGTTGTCTCTGGCGCTTGGCACCATGACACTGCTTATCAGCTTCTCGGTGATTTCGCTTGGTTCCAGATGAATGTGAGAATGATATGAATAGTGCATCGAAGATATATCTGTGCAGGGAATCTTTTGCGTGCATAAGGCGCGTTTTGTTGGAATCAGGGGAGTTCCGGGTCGAGACGTTCAGATATTCTACGGGGGTTGAGGCTCTCAGGGTGTCGAATTCAAGAGGGTCTTTCACGATTCTGCCTTTCATGGGGCAGATGGTCTGGCGATGCGATTTCGACGGACGCGAACTCACCATGAAATCCATCCACGAGGAGCCGAAGCGGTGCAAGACGTGCTTCACCGAATCGTACGGATGTTTTCTCATGCATTGTGGACTCACCGCCATGGGGAATCCCGCTTCGGAGGATACACATGTCGGACATGCGGAGCTGCCAATTGCTCCGTACCAAGAGGCATGGATGGGGATTGGATGTGACGCCGCAGGCGATTATATTGAGGTTGGCGGCAGTTTTGTCAATCGCATGTGCTTTACGCACGACTATTCATTCTCGCCGCTTGTACGGCTCAGGTCCGGCGCGGCGAAGCTTGAGGTAGAGGTGTCCATATCGAACAGAAAGGACATTCCACTTGAGTACTATTACCTGTGCCACGTGAACCATCGTCCGGTCGACGGTTCGCGCATCGTCGAGTCGCCGTTGGCAAAGTCTCCGATAATAAACCATGAGGTTCCGGACGGATATTACAAGCCGTGGGCGGATGCGACGAATGCTTTTCTCCGTCGTCTCGACGAGGACTGGACTCTTCAGAGTGTCGTTGGAGCGGAAGGGGAATCGTACCGTCCGGAGATTGTGAGCTGCTATTTCCACCGTCCGGATGAGGATGGTTTCGCCACGGTGAAGCAGGTGTTCCCCGGGGGCGCAGGTGCCGTCTATGTGAAATACCGTCCAGAAGAGCTTCCGTATGCCACGCGGTGGATTGCCGTACAGTTGATGAGGACGCCATGGGGATGTGCCTTCCCGCCACGGCTGAGCACAAGGGACTGTCCTACTGCCGTCGGCACGGGCAGCAGCGGTTCCTGGAATCCGGCGAGAGCGTCGTGTTCCATGTCGAGACGGGGCTTCTGTCCTCTGGAATTCAGAAAAGCATTTGGTGACTTCTCGTGATTATACAAAGCCGCCGAATTTAGGCTTAATTGGGTCTTATGAGTTTTCAGCGATCTGCTGACGTGTCGGTTGAAGGATCATCATCCTACACATCTAACACGTTATGCATGTTATTGAGTTGACAGATCTCGAAGTTCCTGAATTGGATATTTCTCGCCGTTTCAGAGATCGACTTAAATAAAATCTCGGATTTCTTCATCGTGTTCGATAACTTTTCGGAAGAGGTTTTTGGTTAAAAGATGTTGTTATTTTGGCGGAAAGAATGTCTTTTAAATTGACTTCCGTGATAGAATTATGGGCATAAAACAGTTCAATTTGTACATTGCGGGAACAGGCAACCTCTAAGCGGGTACTAGTGCAATTTACAAAGAACGGAAATGAAATAAGGAGAATTGACAATGAAAATAAAGATGAAGGAACTGGTTGTCGTTTTCGGCGTGTTTCTGGCGATGGCAGTGTCCGCCGGAAACGAGGCGAATCCGGATGCGATCGAACTTGCTCCGCTTCCGATGCCGGTTGAATTCAAGAGTAATATGGATAGCCCTGTCGCCTTCGATGCGGCCACAACCGTAACCCTTGAGTGTCCCGATCCCGCCGCAGTTGGCTGGCTTGCATCGCATTTTGCCGAGTGGTACGGTAGGGATGCGCCAAAGGTTGTGAAGGGGGCCGCTCAACTCACCCTCAAAAAAGGAGACGAGGCATATGCGGTCAAGGCGGATGCGTCCGGCGTGAGAATAGCGGCGCGTACGCTTGCCGGTGTGCGCTGGGCGGTGTATTCCCTCCGTCAGCTTGCAATCGCCAGGCGCGGTACGTTCAAGACCTCAGGACGCATCCTGCCGACGCTTTCGATTTCCGATGCGCCGCATCTCGCGTTCCGAGGCATCCATCTGTGCTGGTTCCCCGAGGTGCGCAAGGAGCAGATTGAGCGGGCCATACGGCTTGCGGCGATGATGAAGTTCAACTATGTCGTTCTTGAGCCGTGGGGGATGTACAGGAGCGAGAAGCATCCATGGTGGAGCTGGCCCAAGGCGAAAATGACGATGCCGGAAGTGCGTCGCATTGCGGCCGTCGGCAGAGATCTTGGCGTCACGCTCATTCCGCAGATTGCGGCCTACGGCCATGCAGGCGCCGGGCGCTCGTGTACGCTGAAACATTCCGTCATAGATCTGCATCCCGAGTACGAGCCCCTCTACGAGCCGGGAGGTTGGAATTGGTGTCTGTCGAATCCCGAGACGCAGCGGGTTCTCCGCGAACTCATCGTTGAAATGCTTGATTGCTTCGGGAATCCTCCGTACATCCATCTCGGATGCGACGAGGCGCAGCCGCCGGCGTGTCCCGACTGCCGCCGGCGCCCGTACGGCGAACTGGTGTGCGAGCACATCGCGAATCTCGCGGCGTTCACGAAGGAGCGCGGCGCTCGCGCGATGATCTGGCACGACATGCTTCTTGACAGGAACGATTCGCGTTGGAAGGGCTTCGTCAAGTGCGGCTCGAAGATCACGGCGACACTCGCCGATACGCTTCCGAAAGATGTCATCATCTGCGATTGGCAGTATTCCTACGGCAACATGAAGGAGACCCGAAGGGAATGGCCTACGCTGGCATACTTCAAGGAAAAAGGCTTTCCTGTAGCCGGATGTCCATGGATGAACTACAATGCGATGAAGCCGATGGCGGATTTCATCGCCGGAATTGGAGGCTTCGGTTATCTCCAGACGACATGGCATCATCTGCGCGGGCGCGACTGGGTGAAAATGTACCGCTATGGTGCATCGGCTGCATGGGGCGTGCCCGTGCGCGGAAAGGGCAGCCATGGCGCAACGCCTCAGTATGATACAGAGTTCGCCAACGTCCTTCGGTTGGTCGGGCATGATATGAATGTGGACGATTACCGGGATTCGGGACTCGTCGATTACCAAGTTCCACCGTCCTGGTGGATCGACAACTGATTTCGGTCTGGAAACGGACAGCAGGCATATAATGGTTGCCGCATGGGAATGGATTGAGAGATGAGTGAATATCTTAAGAGCATAACAAATCTGCTTGCGCGTATTGAAGCGGATGAGGCGAGGGTGATGGCACGGGCGTCGGATGCCGTTGCGGATGTGATCTGCCGCGACGGGATTGTGCATGTGTTCGGTTGCGGACACTCACATCTTCCGGCGCTTGATACGTTCTACCGCGCAGGAGGGCTTGCGTGCGTCTCGCCGGTCCTTGACGAGGATCTGATGCTCCATGACGGCGCCGCAAAGTCAAGCCGCATGGAGAAGATGTCTGGCATCGCCGCCGAGACGTTCCGCCGCCACGGCGTGAAACCGGACGATCTCATGGTCGTCATCTCCGCGAGCGGCAAGAATGCCGCACCTGTCGAAATGCTTCGTTCCGCAAAGGCGGCGGGTGTGACGACCATTGCGATTTCATCTTCTGCGTACCGTGCGTACGGGGCCGTCCTTCTGGATGATGCAGACATCCCAATCGACTGCAAGGTGCCGCATGGGGATGCCGTCATCGATGTGGGCGGGATGAAGATGGGCGGGCTTTCGACATACGCATCGCTCTTCATTCTCAATTCGGTTCTCATCGACGGCGCCAAGAAGGCTCTAGCCAGGGGTGTTGAGCCGCCGATCTACACAAGCGGCAACGTCGAGGGCGGCACGGCGAAGAATGTCGCGTTGGAGGAACGCTACTTCAGCCGTGTAAAAAGGCTGTAATGCAAAATCAACGATTGAAACCATGGCACGAATCGCAATAATAGGATTGGTCGGTAAGTCAATGTTCTTTGATGTGCCGCGTTTCCACACGGGCGGCGAGACGATTACGGCCCGTGGATACTACGAAGAGTGGGGCGGAAAGGGCTTCAACCAGGCTGTCGCTGCGGCGAGACAGGGTGCTACTGCTATGTTCCTGGGCGCGGTCAATGCGTCTGATGTGAAACAGCTTCGTGACTTCAGCAGAAAAGAGGGTGTAGGCGCAATGCTTGTCGCAAAGGCAAAGCCGACGTCATGCGCCGCGATTCTGACTGACGGTACTGGAGAGACGCGAGTGACGGTCTGTCCCGGCGCAGAGCTTGACGCGAAGGACGTAAAGGAGTTTGCCGCCGCGATAGCGTCGGCGGACTTTCTGCTTCTCAACAACGAGGTGCCGGAAGAAGTGAATCTTGCCGCAGTGGAACTCGCCGGGAAATACGGAACGAAGGTAATCTTCAATCCGGCTCCGATGCGTCCGCTTCCGGAAGCGATAAAGGACGGTGTAGCGATCTTTACGCCCAACGAATTTGAGGCGCAGGCTGTGGCTGATGTGCCGGGCGAAGTCGTGACGACACTTGGCGCGCAAGGCTGTCGCATCCGTTCGACAGGCGAAGTTTTGTCCACGCCTCAGGTGGAGGCTGTAGATTCCACCGGAGCGGGAGATACGTTCAATGCCGTCCTCGCAACGCGCCTTGCGGAGGGTGAGAGTCTGCGTGATGCCTGTACCGCCGCGAACGAGGCAGCTTCGCAATCTGTCGCGGTCCGCTATGTGATACCGTCTTTGCCGAGAAGGGAAGTGGATAATGGTCGTGTCACCCCCACTGCATCTTCCACATCTCTACGCTTCTGCACGGCTAAACCCATTCCGGCTCCCACTGCCTACGCTCCCACCTCTGCATTTCCACACGGCTAAACAACTCATCAAAAACTGGTTCTAACGAAAGGAAACTCAAAATGCTGAACGACTACGGTTACATCGAGAAGGCTATCGCAAACATACGCGAAGTCGCCGAGAAACAGGCGGAGAACATCAAGGCCGCCGCCAAGCTTATGGCCGACGCCATCGCTGAGGACAGACTGATAAACGTCTATGCCGGCGGCGGACACACCACGCTTGCGATGGGTGAGATGTTCTTCCGCGCAGGCGGTCTCGCCAACATCAATCCGCTCATGGAGACGGCGTTGTCCGTATTCAACCAGGCGCTCAAGTACCTTGAGCTGGAGCGCACCGTCAATTTCGGCGCATCGATCATCAAGTACTACGACATCAAGGAAGGTGATGTGGTTCTCTTCTTCCACAACATCGGCATCAATCCCGCGACGATTGACGCGGCCGAGGAGTGCAAGAAGCGTGGCGCGAAGATAATCGCGGTGGCATCGTCCCATTGGCAGAACGAGATGCCGAAGGACCACTTCATCCGCCATCCGAACGGGAAGAATCTCTTCGACTATGCAGACGTGTGCATTGACGACTACAACCCCGTGGGCGATGCGGTCGTGAACGTGCCGGGCATGACCACGCCGATCGGCCCCGTCTCCAATGTGGTCGATTTCACGATTGCGCATCTTTTGGAGATTGAAACCTGCCGCCAGTGTGTGGAGCGCGGTATCGTGCCACCCGTCTGGAATTCGGCAAACGCGCCGGGCGGCGACGAGAAGAACGCGGCCTATCTCGCCAAGTACAAGCCGCTTGTGAAGAGTCTGTAAAATTTCACAATGATAGGAGACATAATGAACATCAAAAAAATGAACAAAGGACTCGACTTCCTGCGCGAGAAGTATGGCGCTGCGAAGGGCGAGATTGTGATCAAGGACGGTCATTGCTGGGTGGGGGCTACGCCGCTCATTCCGGGACGCATGGAGCGCAAGATCGTCGAACTCAAGAAGATGACCGAAAACGGTACGCTTGAAGGGGTCTCGACGCTCAGGTTCGCCTCCTTCGCGCCGAAGGGTTCAGACATGAAAGCCATGCTCGCGAAGGAGCTTGACCTTGCTGCGTATCTCGGCGCGTCCGATGTCGTGCGTGTGATGGCCGTAGCAAACGGCAGCGCGATAAACGTTCTCGCAAAGCTTGCGAACGACGTGAACGTCTCCGTGGAGATCGGCGCCGGGTTGCCGAAAGGCGAAGCCGGCTACGACCGGCACGAGATCATAGCGAAGCGCGGAGTCGCCTGCGACCAGACGGTCGATACGCATACGCCGCATGCCTCGATCCGCTGCTGGGATGCGGAAGGTTCCACTGAATACACGGATGTTGATACGGAGCTTTTCGGTCTTTCCTACGAGGAAATATGGAATGTCCGCGCAGCGTTTGCTCTTCTGCAGAAGCGCGCAGACGCAAAGATATGGAAGTCTGCCTGGGGCAAGGCGGTGAAGGCGGCAGACCTTGCGTTCAAAGCCGACGTATCGAAGGGATCAAAAACGATTTCGGTCAAGAAAGGTCCTGATACAAACCAGTCGATCAAAGTTTCGGAAGTGAGGTGATGGAATGAAACCGGTTAAAATCGCAATGATGGGCATGACGCACGGTCATACCCGCAAGTATTACCAGACTCTGATCGAGAACAAGAAGCTCGACTGGGTAGCATCCTGTGCGCAGGATGAGGATGCCAAAAAAGTCTATGAACTATACGACACGGGCGTTCCGTGCTATCTCGATCCGGAAGAGATGTACAGGAAGCATCCCGACATCGAAGCCGTCGTAATCGCCTCCGCGAATGACCGCCACTTCGAGCAGATGAAGTGGTGCGCCGAGAAGGGTATCCACATTCTTTCGATGAAGATACCCACCTTCGATATGAAGGAATACGACGAGATGATCGCCATGTGCGACAGGGCTGGGGTCGTCTGCCAGATCGAACTTGAGATGCACTACAATTCCGTTGTGCGCCGCCTGAAAAAACTCATCAGGGATGGTGCCATCGGCAAGATCAAGTCAGTGCAGGCGACGAACATCACGCTTTCGCCGGTGTGGGCGTTCCCGTGGCAGGGTGATCCCAAGGCGAGTTTTGGCAAAGTGGAGAAGCTGAAGAAGGGGGACAGCCGCTGTAAGGGCGGGGCGCTCTGCGACCATCCCCACATCTTCGATCTGATCCGCCATCTGACCGGCTCTTCGTTCGACTACATCTATGCAGAAGTTGCGCCGAACCTGCGTGACGGACTCAAGGTCGAAGACATGCTGATGGCAGTCGGCAAGATGAAGGATGGCACGGCGTTCCTGTTTGATCCGAGCTGGTCGCGTCTTGAGGAGAAGATCAAGGTTCCAGGTCCAGGCTGGGAACGTTTTCCGAAACGCATGGAGGTGAATCTCACGATCACCGGTGACAAGGGCATGCTCACATGCGACTGCTTCGGTCCTAACGTCTACCACAACGGCGCACCAAACGACCGATACACCGTACAGTATACGTACTTCGACGAGTGGGTGGGCCTGATAGACGAGTTCGTCGACTGCATACGCAACGGCAAGACGCCTCTCATCAACCTGAAGTGGCACAAAGAGACCATTCTGGCGATGCTCGGATGCTACAAGTCGATAGAGAGCGGGAAAATCGCACGCATATAGGCGGTTTTGCTATAATTTGCGTTATGAAGAAAAGTCCATACGGCAAACCGGTCAATTCAAGGTCAACTTCACACGCACCTCGGCGTGTCGTTGTTGCGCTGAGAATGGCCGGTATTGCCGGACAGGACAAGCTGAACGGCATCTTCGAGCATCTGAGCGCAGGTTATCGCTGGCAGCTTATCATCTACCGGACCAGACATGAGTTCACGGCGGATACCGTTCGGCACGAGATGTCGCTGGGAACGCACGGTTTCATTGTCGGAATTCCTGATGCCGAAGATGCTCTTGCCGAACTTGCCGCGACAGACGTTCCGACAGTCGTCATGAATGTTTCGGGCGGCGGAATTGATCGCAGAAGGAGAAACATAGCCTATGTGAAGAGCAATTCCTGCGTTGTCGGTCAGGAGGCTGCATACACGCTCATGCGTCAGGGCATATACAAAAGCTATGCCTTCGCCGGGTATCGAAACGATTGTGACTGGAGCATGGATCGTGGAGAGGCCTTTAGGGAAGCACTAGGCAAGGAAGGATTAGACTGCGAAATGTTCGATGTCGGGCATTTCGGCAGTATGGTGGAGGACAAAGGGACCTTGGCACGTTGGCTAAACGATCTCAAGAAACCCTGCGGATTGTTCTCGGCCTGTGATGATAGGGCCTTTGAGATACTTGATGTATGCAAGGAGTTGAAGATCAAGGTTCCTGCGGAGATCGGTCTGATAGGAGTGAATAACGATCCGATTCTTTGCGAGAACGCAGAACCTCGCCTTTCAAGCATACAGCCAGATTTCGTCGGCGAGGGGCGTCTTGCCGCCGAACTGTTGGAGCGCATCATGTCCGGACACGACCTGTTCAGCAGGGAAAGGCTCCAGAAGGTAGGTATTCGTGACATAATCCATCGTGAATCCACAACCTCGCATTCCAAAACAGGACGGCTCGTCCAGAAAATTCTTGCTTACATAAACACCGAAGCGTTGTCTGGTATAGGTGTGGAGGATGTGGCGGCAAAGTTCAAGGTGTCAAGATCACTTCTGGAGTTGAGGTTTCGCGAACTGCAGGGTGAAAGTGTGTATGAGGCCATTCTCAGGATCAGGCTTGAAGAGGTGAAGCGCAGATTGCGTCAGACCAATGAAACCATTTCCGAAATTACGGCGGCGTGTGGCTGGAAGAACCCCACTCCGCCGAAGGCGCTGTTCAAGAAGCGATTCGGAATCTCCATGCGCGAATACCGCCAACAGAAAAATATTTAAATACTGTTCGTCTGCAGGGGGAGGGGCTGGTTTTTCAACAGCGAGGACACCTTTCCTCGCTTTACAGTTTGAGCAGGTGTCTGCGCAGGGCGATGGAGACGAACGACGTCTTGGCCGCCGGACGCGGATACCTGATGGTGCATGCCGCATCTGACGGGGTCAAGAGAATCGCGCTTCCGTCAAAGGGCGACATCCGTGAGATATTCGGCGCGACTGCGGACCGCAAGGGGATATCCGCGATTGAAGAGCCGATGAAAAAGGGCGAAACGCGGGTCTGGAGATTGCGGTTATGAAAGATTCGACCTCGACCCCATTACCTCAGATATTCCAAAACTATAATTTTTCGCGATAGGGATGGTTGGTTAGGATGCCTGTAGTAGGGTGCGTAAGGCTAACTGCCCTACGCACCCTTAAAAATATTTTTA
>SUVZ01000105.1 GCA_015061765.1 Lentisphaerota bacterium | reverse complement strand
TAGATGCGGGATGTCCGGTACAGGATGTATCTTACGAAAAGCTTTCAGCCCGGCTTGTTGCCGACGGGCAGGTCATTTCATGGAAGTGACAGCGGTTTTAGAGCAAATGGAGGTTAAAATGAAATCAATGCATAAGAGTAGGAAGATGTTAAGAAGTTCAATTGGTGCCATGGTTGCGATGTTTTTCGCTCCTATGGTATTGTGTGCAGCGGAGTTGACCGTTCCTGAAAGCGGCATATTTGAGGTGACGGATGAGAACAACCTTGCGGAGAACCGCCTCGACATCTCAAAGGACGCTACGCTTAAGCTTTTGGCGTCGATTACCGACGGTGTGGCACCGTTGAAGTTGAACCTTCGGTTCACGGCGGCGGCAAAATTGACGGTTGTTGCCGAAAACTGCGAAACTGTGCGCATGACGGGATCGATACGCGATAATTCAAACGGGGCATCGATGATTTTCCCGGAATGCGTTAAATCGCTTGTAATGGGATCCGCAAGTGTTAATTTGAGGGGCTTAGATTTTCCTGTGCTGCAATGTGGGGTTTCCTTCTCCGATCCGCATGGAAAGCTTGTTTTGACAAATGATGTTACGCTTGCTGTCCGTCCTTCGTGTGAATGGTCGGCCGCAAATGGTTCCAGATTGGTTCTTATGGCAAAGCATGCCATTGCGGACGGTGATTTCGAACTTGCGAATTACGATGTGCATATAGCTCAGAGTGAAAGCTTTGCGAATGGTGCAGAAATAACGATTCCGGAAGGACGAAAAGTGTTTGTCCGTCCATTCAGGTTTGCAGATGATTTCTCTGGTGAATTGAAAGGAGTTGATCATGTGGCAATTACAAATGACATAGTGTTTGCAGGCGGATTGCTCAGATACTACAACAACAATACCATTCGTGGACTCGTCGGCGCTTTTTCCGGTGATGGAAATGTGGAGCTCTGCGGGAATGGCAACGTGACAGCATTTAACGGAAATTTTGACTGGAACGGTGAAATAAATGCGTATAATGGAACAGCTCTGCTTATAGACTATACCTTTGTTACAACAAACGCAGCTACAATATGTCCAGCTATCAAGATGAACCACCCTCATCAGTGTACGTGCAAGTTCATGGCTGACGGGCAAAGTGACGGGGCGACATCTGTCAAGTTGACATCGTTCTCCCAATCAAACGGTTCGCCTGTAATTATGTATGTTCGCGAGAAGCAGACAATTACAGCAGGGGAGCTTGCCGGTAAGGTGGATGCTGTCGCAGATGGCAATGGCGCGGCTTTGGTCATTGAGAAGCTTAAGGCGAACGCAACTCTCAACCTTTTCCCTGGGGTTGCACTTCGTGTGGAATCATTTGAGGCCGGAGCAAAGATATATCTGAAAGAGGATTCTGCCGGAAGGCGCGACTGGTCAGTTTCCGGACCAGAGAGCGGAGATGCGATTGTATTGCCGTTGGTGTATCCTGAAGATGTTACAGATGCATCTCTGGCACTTGGAGGAAAACTTTGCTTCTCCAAAGAAGAACCCATTCCCGTTGAAAACATAACCATTCTTCCCGGCGCTGATGTTTCTGCTTGCGTGTTGGATGGGGTGCAGTTCAAGAACAACGGCGGCATCTTCACCCAATTGGTTAAGACCTGGCATGACAAGGTTGCGCTCTGGGTGGATGCGACGGATAAGAGCACCATGACGCTTGCAGATGTCGATTTTCCTGATTACAAAGAAAAAATCGATGATGACCGTATTTCAGAATGGAGGGACTGCCGGCCAGATCGACAGGGCGAAGGATGCCTCCGCTTCCGATTGACGGCATTCGACAGCAAGCCTCAAAATATAAGTGGAGAAACTCAAGGTGGATTCCCCAAGTTGGATGCTGAACGTAACTTAAATAATATTACCCCCGTGAGGCTCACAAGAAATCGAGGCCGAATGCAGGTGTCAACCGGGAAAGGCAATAATACCACCCTGACTGTCAAGTATGCTATCTTTGTGTTTAACAGTGCCGATGGGGGCGGAAATGCCTTTTTCTGCAATAAGGATGGTGCTTTAAAACGGGTGGAATCTGCAACAGTAAATGCAGATGATAAACAAAAGCCGCTTGTATATGACAATGCGGATAATAGGTTCATGTTCAGGACGAATGGGGTGGATGTTAGCTCTCCGACTGAAACCAAAACCACTGGAGGCTGGCAGATAATCTCGATTTTGGATAAGAATGGTGTGACTGTCAATAACATTGGTCATGCGAACAATGGTAATACTGCTACTGGCAACGGTGGTCAAATATACGCCGAAATCCTGCTCTTTTCCGAAATGCCCACTAATGAGGAACGTGATGCCGCCGAAACGTATCTGGCAAAGAAGTGGAATCTTCCGCTTGGACATGAGGATGTTACTGCCAGCTATGATGTGAATCTTTCAGCACTGTACGGAAACGGAACGATTGATCTTGCCAGCGATGCAGTCGCTGAGTTTGGCGTGTTCAATGGTACGGTGAATCTAAATGGAAACAGGCTTCAGATTTCATCGCTTGAGCTTCCGTTCACGGAGGCGACAATTCCATCCGAAGGACGTCAGCTCTGGATCGACCCTTCCGCAAAAAGCGCTGTGGTCATGGGCGGAGTGGAAAGCAAGCCAAGTGAGGTTGCCTACATCCATGCCCGCGATAATGACGGAATTATTACGGATCCAGCCAGCTATTGTGTGGCAAGTCCTTATCCGCAAAATGGGAATGGACGTCGTGTTCGCATTGCCGAAGGTTCCCGGGCTAATGGTGACATTCTGCCTTGGCTTGAGTTCAACAACGGTTACGATGAAGCTGCCGGCAATCACCTATTGATCAGGAAAGGTCTGCCCGAGGGACCGGATAAAGTCCCGACAGACTATACCGATAATTCCTTTGTTGATGTTTCTGTAAAATCAGGGTTCTTTGTCTTGGATACGACAAAGGGTGGTGGAACAATCATATCGACCGCTGCAAACGGAAAAACAGGAGACTTTAGAAATAGAGGACGCGGTGAAACTGGTACTTCTAAAATATGGAGCAGTGACTGTTCGCAGACAGTCCGTGAAAGCAGCGCGTATCTCGATGGAATTTTGGTTGACGGCACTAATTCCACATTCTCGCTTCGTCCAGAGGTGTTCTCCTTTAATTTCAAGCCGGAGTCGGATGCGTCTAAAGTGAAGATGTTCGGATATCACGGGGATAATGGAGGGGTCTCGTTAAACCAGGAGATCATGGGTGAATGGATTCTTTATTCCACTACGCAGACGGAGTCGGTGCGAAAGGGGATTGAAGCGTATCTGATGTGGAAGTGGCTCGGTAAATTGCAGAATGGCTACTCTGATTTCCGTGGCATGACCGTTGTGGGCGATGGCGTTATTGCAGCCGTTGGACCGGAGTATCTGCCGGAACTTATGGAGTCATTCACAGGCGCATTGGAGTTTTCACGTACAGAATGGTCGTTCACGCTTCCTGCCGAGGGTGGCGCGGCGGCGGTCGACGCCGTGGAGCTTTCCGGTCGCGAGATCGCGCTTCCGTCTGAGATTTCAGTGAACATAGATCTTAACGGCGCTCCGAACGGAACCTACACGCTCTTCAGCGCGGCGGATATTTCCGGCGCAGGCGGCATTACGCTTGGCGTTGAGAGCAAGGTTGGGAACAAGATCGTTTCGTTCATCGTTGATGAAGATGAAATTGCGGTGCGCATAATTTCGCGCGGCACTGTGTTCTCCGTTCGTTAAATAAGGTTTGAGGCAAAAATGAGGAAGATTCTGTTCACAGCGTTGACGGCGCTGTCTTTTGTCGGCTATGCTGATTCCGGAAAGTCGGATTCGTTCAGGATGGTGATAAAGGGGCGTCCCCAGGTTCAGCTCGCGCGCATGAGCTACGACCAGACGATAACCTACGCGCTGGACGAGTTCATAGCGTACATGAATGCGGTGATGAAAACGACCGATTACACGGGGCGGACAGGGCTTTTCACGCTTAACCTCGCAATAGCAGGAAATGAGTCCTGCGAGCTTGCAGATGCGACAATGGCCAAGCACGGACACAGCTTCAAGACCCTTGGCCGAGAAGGGTTTCTTCTGGCGAGGACGAGCGAACGCCACTTCATGCTTTGCGCATATTCATCGCGCGGTGTTCTGAATGGTGTTTACAAAATGTTCGAGAAGTCCTTTGGTGTAGTTGCTACGCGTCCATTTGTAGGACTCGACTTCCCCGAGCGATATCCAGACTGCAAGCCTATAGCCATCCCCTACAGTGAAAGACCGGCATTTTCCTATCGTGGACTTGGAGCATGCGGCTACCAGAGCGTGCGTCCCCACGAGTCGATGAACAAATGGTTGAGCCGCGTGCTGATGTCCGCCGGCGGCGGTGGCGGCGATCTGCTCGGGACATCCGAGATCGGCTGGGCGAAGGCGCCTTACGGATTCTTCAAGTACATGGGAGGTCATGCGTTTCACCGTCTGGTTCCGCCGAGGGAATTCGCCAAGACGCATCCCGAATACTATTCTCTGATAGATGGCAAACGCAGCTGGGCAGAGAAGGGGGCGCAGCTCTCGCTGGGTAATCCGGAGGTTATAGATCTCATCGTGAAGCGGCTCATCGAGTTCCGCCGCGCCCATCCCGATATCGATTCGCTTCCTTTCGGATACAATGACTCCTGGAAGAATCCGAAGAACAGATTCGGATGGAGCGAGGATCCCCTCGACCTCAAGATGGACTCGCCGAAGGATTTCCCAAAACCAGGCTCAAAGCGTCCGCGCACATGGTCCACGCGCTACATCAAGGCGGCGAACGAGGTTGTCCGCCGCGTCAACAAGGTGTGGCCCGGTACGAAGCTTCAGGTGTACGCCTATCACTTCTGCATGCTCCAGCCGCCGGACTGCGAGATCGACCCCAATCTGATCATTTCCTTCGCTCCGCTCTACAAGTGCTGCCATCATCCGATATTCGATCCAAACTGCCCGCGCAACCGTTTCATGGACGAGTGCCTTCGCGGCTGGGCGGCAAGGACGAAAAACCTGTTCGTGCGCGACTACTACAGCTGTCCGAACAGGAACTACTCGCTGATGCCGCTCTACGAAGTTGTCGAGGAGGTCCGCTACTACCACAAGCTCGGACTGATGGGCATGTCCCCCGAAACGGCGCCGGACGGACCGAACGGTGCGAATGTGATAGAGGGAGCGTTCCAGTCCAATGCGCGGTTCTCGGTGAACAGCCGTTACGAGCGCTACTGGGATGCGAACGCGCTTACGCATTTCACGTTGGCCCGCCTCGGCTGGAATCCCAACGAGAAGCTTGAGGACATAGTCGCGCTCTATTGCCGCAACCATTACGGATCGGCGGCCGCCCCCCACATGGCGAAGTATTTCCTTCTCAAGGATGAATGCATCCGTAAGAGTTCCCATCCCGGCGAGAAGCCCTCCAATGGCGATGTTTCCGGCGACTCTCCGACGGCGTCAGGGGAATGGTGCTTCGCTTGGAACTGGAAGTCGCCGCTCGGTCGCTATGCAGAGCGCCTTTTCATGACGACGAGTGCGAAGCAGGCGGCGAAGAATGCCGTTCCGCTCATCGCGCATCTCCAAGCCGCACGCGATGCTGCGTACGGAACGAAAGACATGGAGATCCGCGAACGTGTCGAAAAGGAATACGATCTTCTGAAACTCTATCTCCTTTCCTTCGGCTGCGAAATAGATGAACATGCCACGGGCAATATAAAGTTCATGCGTGTCGGCAGAGGGGATGCGGAATGAAACTTGAAAATATAATGTCCGCTGCGCTTGCTGCCGTGGCAGTGTGCGCAGCTCATGCCGCTCAGAATGACATAAATGCGATAAAACCGTCGTTCCCGTTCAAGATAGACGCGGACCTTGTCGAGCAGGCGTATGTCGGCGCGGAATGGAGCGCACCATTCAGGGTCATGGATCCGGAAAGCAAGGAGGTGAACGGGCTTTATCTCGTTCCGGACAAAAAGTTCACAGGCTGCAATACGAAAGTGTGCTTCTTTGTCGATCCGTCGAACATCACCGGAAGCGTCATCGCGCCGTATCCGGCGGACGTGCCGCCGGGGGCGGACGAAAAGATCGAATTCCATTTTCGTCCAAAAGGGGATGTGGTGTTCTGCGTCGCTGTGAACATGTCGGAAAAAGCGACAACGTCCGCATATCATACCGATACGCTTAAGGAAAGAGTTTGGGCTCCCCGTGATATCAAGGCTGCCGTTGATGTAGGAAAGCATAGTGTTCTTGTTGAGTTCTCAATTCCCCGCGCATCGTTTGGAGCGGGGGCGAGCGCTGCAGTATGGCGTTGCAACGTGATTCGTCGAGGCGCAAGCTGCGGAGGATTGAGCTCTCTCGCCCCGACGAACCGGGAGCTCCCTGCACCGGAAAAGTTCGTCCGTCTCAAGCTTGGACATGTTGAATCTGAGAAACCGATTCCTCCACTTGAGGAGAACATATCCAAAAAGACATTCCTGTGGGGTGACGCAATTTGGGATGATACACTCCCGGAAGTTGCGCCGCCGGTGCATATGAAGGAACTGGAAAAGATTGCGTTCTCGGGGTATCGTGGATCGAGGGCTGTGTGTTCGTTCCGTGTATCGAACCTTGCCGATAGTCCCGCTCTCTACAACCTGAACGTCATTTCGGGTTCGGATGGACTTGTCAAGAATCTCCGTCTGCGCGAAGTGGGGTATCTTGAACTCAGGGGCGGAGAGCGGATTCCGGATCCGATCTTTGAGCTTCCGATAGGCGGCGTCCTGCGCATAGCACCGCGTTCCACTGCGATTGTCTGGGCGGATGTGGACTGTACACATCTTCAGCCGGGAAAGCATCTTGCGAAGATTCTGCTCCATCCTGGATATTCGGGATTCGAGAAGAAGCGAGTCACTTTGCAGCTGACTGTGGAGGAGCCGGATCTGCGTGAAATCGACATGCCGGTCTTCTTCTATGCACAGAGCCATCGTACGCAGGCTGTACCGATCAGCGCCGAGTACGATTTCAATGTGCTTACCATCGCACCGCATGTTCATTATCCCCCGGCCGATGCCAATGGAAATATTGATTTCTCCGAACTCGATGCGAAACTAGCGGCGTTCGAGGCGGGAGGTCTTCCGAAGAGAAAAATGCGCATAATGCTCTATTCTATGTTTCCCAACTGGGCTGGTTTCAAGACGCACGATGGACGCAAGCTCAAGTTCCTCGAACCGGAATGGAAGGTAGAGTACGGCAAGCGGATAAAGGCTGTTGTAAAGCATCTGCGCGAGAAGCACGGCATAGGCTACGACCGCATGATGCTTTCTACGCTTGACGAGCCGAAGGGTGATCCTTCCGATCCCAAAACAAAGGCTTGGGCGGCGATTGAGGGCGCGAAATACATCCGTTCCGTCGATCCTAAACTGCGCCTTTTCTGCAACCCGTGGGCGAATGAGCCGGAATATCTTCAGCAGTATCTTGATCTCTACGATGTTCTTGAACCGTACCTGCGCCGCATGCTCAACGGCACAGAGGATCCTGATATCGCAAAACGCTACCGCGAAAGCGGCAAGGAGATATGGAGCTACACGATCTACGTTAAGCAGAATACCGTTCATCAGTACCGTCGGGTTTTCTGGGGTAACGCGGCCAACGGTTTTGATGGTTCGGCTTCCGTTTATGGGCTCACGGCCTGCACGGGCGATCCGTTTGATTCGTATGACACCAATGCAAAAGGGACGAATGTCTCCGACTACAACTGCGCATTCCGCAATCCACGCACTGGACAGGTCGCGCCGTCGAGAAGACTTGAGGCATGGTATCAGGGCCTTGTGGATTTCAAGCTTCTCAAGTGGTGCCGCATGAGATTGGCAGAACGGGAGAGTCGCGGAGAGGATGTCTCCAAGATCAAAGCCAAGCTCGAACGACTGATCCGTGACGCTGATGTGCCGCGCGGGGATTTTGAGAAGATTCGCGTTCGTCTCGTGAATATAGCCCGGACGCTTGCCCCATGATGATTTTCGTTATAGCTGCCGCGTTGGCTGCGCATGTCAGTGCAGCAGGTGAATCATTGGTTCTTGCGCAGCGCGGAGAACCGGCCAGATGCGTCGTTTCCGTGGCGACGAACGCCGACGATACCGTTCGCTTTGCCGCCCGTGAGCTGTGCAGTCATGTCAAGCTCATGACCGGCGTTGAACTGAAGACGGTGGAGGGTCTGCCTTCTGAGAAGGCTGTTGTGCTTGGCTGCGATCCCGCGTCGCCGCAGGAAGACGCTTTCCGTCTGAGGGCGGACGGCGGGAATCTGTACATTACAGGCGGAGGGAGTCGTGGTGTGCTGTATGGCGTATATGAGGTTTTGGAGCGTTTCGGCGATTGCGACTGGTTCGCCCCGTGGTGCAACCGGATCCCTAAACGGCAGACGTTTTCTGTTCCCGGAAATCTCGATTTTTCCGATGCTCCGGCGTTTGAACAGCGTGAAGCGAGTTGGCGACACTGCATCATCGGCGACCGTTTCGCCAAAAGGCAGGGCAATGCCGTTTTTGCCGCCCGGCGGCGCTTCAATGGACAGTGGCGCAAGATTCCTCTGTATGGCGGCACGGCGGTGCCGTTTGCAAAGGGGCTGGGAATCTGCCACACGTTTGAAAAGCTCGTTCCACCCAAAGAGCATTTCGAGAAACATCCGGAATGGTTCAGCGAGATCAACGGACGGCGCGTCGGTGAGAGATCGCAGCTCTGCTGGTCCAATCGGGAACTGGTTGCGTTTGTGGCGGAAGAAATCAAGAAAAGACTGCGCGCCGAACCCAAGGCGAAGATGGTTGGACTGAGCCAGAACGACTGGCGCAATTACTGCACGTGCGCAGAATGCTCGGCCTGCACGGATGCCGAAGGCTCTCCCGCAGGTCCCAACCTCAAATTCGTCAATGCCGTGGCGGAATTGGTCGAGAAAGAATTTCCGGATGCGATGATCGAGACGCTTGCCTACATGTTTTCCCGCAGGCCGCCAAAAACCGTGAGACCTCGGCATAATGTGGCGGTGTGCCTCTGTTCGTTCGAGTGCTCCTTCTCCGTCCCGTTTGCGGAATCCCGTCATGACCATACGGCGGCCTTCCGTGAAGATCTGCGCGGCTGGGGAAAGATATGCCGGAATCTGTTCATCTACAACTACGGAACGAACTTCCGCAATTATCTTTTCCCGTTTCCAAACATATACACGATGGCCGGAAACTACAGGTTTTTCCGCGAGTGCGGGGCGAGATGGCTGTACGACCAGTGTGACAGCAACGGGCATCATGGCGAGTTCGCGGAGTTGAAGTGCTATCTGCAGTCCAAGTTGATGTGGAATCCGGATCGGGATGTCGAGGTGCTGATAGACCGGTTTATGAAAGGTTACTACGGTCCGGCGGCACCGTTTGCACGGCGGTATCTCAATGAGCTTTACGCTTCTTTCGGAATCAGGAACGAGCACAATCCGGATCCGGATGCGGAACCTGCCTCTACCGGAATCTACGGCGAGAACCTGCCTCAATTGAGCGATGCGAAACTGGATGAATGGATTGAACTTTGGCGTGAAGCGGAAGCGGCGGTGAAGGGTAAGCCGAAATATGAATACAACGTACGCATGGGCGCACTTCCCGCAATCTACGTGAAATTGAAGCGACTGTACGAGCGTGGATACAAAACCGTGTGGATTGCGACGAATGCCGCTCCGCACATTGTCGCGATGGAGGCGATAAAGCCAGTTGCTGCGGAACTGGTGGCGCATTTCGACGAGGCGAAGGCAAGCAGGCGGACAATTGCGCTCTCCGAGGATTACCGCATCAGACACAAGTTGATGATGGAACATTTTCGCGGCATCGCCGGATGGAAGCCTTCTGAGAACGGAAATGGTTCGGCGGTGCTGTCCACCAATGATATGGTGTGTGTAAACATTGACCGGCTCTGGCAGAAGCCGATAAGGGAATTTGCCGTTGATGATGGCGTGAAATATCGAGTGCGTGCAAGATTGCGTCCAAAATCACCGACCGTTCCTCGTCTGGGCGTCGCCGCCGATCCCTACGGATTCGCCGCAGGATTGCATGTGCGCTGGCTTCCGCGCACCAAGGGACGCCGCAGACTCGAGATTCCGCGCGAGAAAATGCAGGACGATTGGGCGTGGTACGACATCGGAGAGTATGAATTTTCGGAACTGCAGAAGATACCACTGCCGACAATGGACGGTCTGTGTCTTTTCGTGCAGGGCGACGTGGAGATTGACAGGCTGGAGATCAGCGAGAAATTTCAATGAAGGAGAAACGGATGAAAACTGCAAGAAATATGGTATTGGCGGCATGCGTAGCCGTCGGCATGGTTGCATCGGCGGAGGGGAAGTCTGCCCTCGATTATGTGGATCTTTTCATAGGAACAGAAGGCTCCGGAACGCAGTATGGCGGC
>SUVZ01000104.1 GCA_015061765.1 Lentisphaerota bacterium | reverse complement strand
ACTTCACCCTTCCGTTGCGCCGCTCGCCGGATGTCATATCGCGACGGAGACGCGCTCGGTTTCGGGAAGTACGGCCTTAAGCGCGCGAATCGCCATCGTCATCGGTATTGTCTCGGGTTTCATATTTTCCCTTCCATTTTCAAATTTCTCCCATGCGCGGCTTAATGGCCGATCTCCCTGCCGCACGAAAAGGCCTTGGCGACCGCATCGCCCATAACGCGGTAGACATGTGCGCAAGGGTCATAGCAGATCGGCTTCATTTTCGCCGCGTCGGGCTTGCCGTCCGTAAGCGCCGATTCTTCAACGGCACAATTGAGAATGCGTCCGACGACATTGCAGTTATCCTCGTTCATAATTACAGTAGGTGCCGATCATCAAAACCGGCATCGGGAACATTCAGTTCTTCTTTCCGAAATTCTTCTTCATCGCATCTCCCTTTCTCCAAGCATTATACCACATATACACGCCCATTTGGTACAATTCCCGCAAATAAGGGCAAACTGGGACGGACAAACCGGCATGTTAAACCGGTTGCTCCCATCCATCCCTTTAAAATATCATGCCGTCAAGATCGCCCACCGTTCCACCGAGAAGAATACATCAACGTCTCATTGCCAGCGCACTGCCGAACACAGTCATGCTTCACCGAAAGACTGAATACAGGCGACGTCGCCTTCAGCGCCGCCGCATACGCCATCCAAGTCGTCATCTCGAGAATGGTAAATGCAGCGGCCTCTTGCTACTTTGATTCGCAAAACTCTTCACATCGCTCAAATTGATCCTCATAAACCTTCGCTGAATAAAAAGTGCGGTTGTTGTATCATATTCTCTTTGACATTCACAGTGGAAGACATTTTCAACAACGATGGTCTTGTCTGACGGAAGGGACGAAAAGACCTAAAAGAACTTTCGCGAACGGAAACTATGCTATCCCCTTCGCACCGCTTACGTCTTTTTTTCGCTGCGATCCCTTTCATGTGCGGCGCATTGAAGACAATGGGGAAAGAGGACCGCAATGCAAAACGGTTATTGGGCGGCAGCAAGCCGTTCCGCAAGCGAAGTACGACGCCCCCTGACTGTATTGGTCTCGATGGCCTTGCCTGCCGCCCAACGCGATCCTATCACGAGCACCAGCTTCTTCCCGCGCGTAATCGCAGTGTACAGCAAATTCCTCTGGAGTAGCATGTAGTGCTGGTTGTGCAGAAGCACGATCACTGCAGGATATTCGCTTCCCTGCGATTTGTGTATAGTCGTGGCGTACGCAAGCGTGAGTTCGTCAAGATCGCCCGAGGAATACTCCACCGGCCTGCCATCGAACAGCACCACCAGTCTGCGATCCCCGGGATATGCCTCGGCAACAAAGCCGACATCGCCATTGTACACGTCCTTGTCATAGTTGTTCCGCAACTGCATAACGCGATCATCCTTCCTGAACAGCACCGCTCCGCGCTGGACGGCAGGTCCCTCCGGATTCAAACGCTTCTGCAGCAGCATATTCAGGTTTTCGGTCCCAAGGGCATTGCGTCGCATCGGCGTTAGCACCTGGACATCCGTCATCGGATCCATGCGAAACTTCCGCGGTATGCGCGTCGTCATAAAGTCCAAGACAAACGAAAGAGTCTTCTCCGGATCATTCTGGGCTATGAAATAAAAGTCGCTGTCTACATCAGAGGCCGGAAGCTCGAACCCCTCCCCGGCATTCACGCGATGCGCATTGCGCACTATCAGTCCGGAATTGTCCTGACGGAATATCTCAGTGAGCCTCGAACACGCAATGACTCCGGAACCGATGAGATCGTGAAGTACATTACCAGGACCGACACTCGGAAGCTGGTCAGTATCTCCCACTATGATGAGCGTGGCTCTGTCCGGCATAGCATCAAGGAGACTGTCCATCAGACGGATGTCCACCATCGACATCTCATCGAACACAAACACATCGCCTGTAAGCGGATTTCCGGAATCAAACGTGAACCTGCGGGTCTGCGGATTGTACTTCAGAAGACGGTGAACCGTCTGGGACGGAACTCCTGTGGACTCGGAAAGGCGTTTTGCCGCCCTGCCGGTCGGGGCGGCGGTCTGCACCGAAATCAAAGGCTTGCCTTTGGCGTTCTTGCGTGCGGCGTAGATATCGACCAATGCACGGACAATCGTGGTCTTGCCGACGCCAGGGCCACCCGTTATTATGCTTACCTTGTTCTCAAGCGATGTGCGCACTGCGCGTTCCTGTGCAGGCGCAAGCCGGAAACCTGTTTTGCTCTCCCACCAGGAGATTGCCCGTTCGGCATCGATCGAGTCATAGGAGCGGGGGGACGAAAAAAGTTTTTGCAGTTTTCTGGACACACGGCGTTCCGCCCAGTACAGGTCGGTTAGATATACCCGGCGCATTCCGTCGTCAGCATCATTGAGCGTATCATCGGCCGAAAGCGCGCGTCCTTCCCGTTCGACGACAATCCGGCCTTCCACCAATTCAAGTTTGAGCGCCTCGGCGAGCTTCTCGACCGATATCCCGACAAGCTCCTGCGCATGGAGAAGAAGTTCGGGCTCCGACGTCCAACAGTGTCCACCATCGTCTGCCTCTGTCTGGAGAGTGTGGATTATGGCCGCGCGCGCACGTTCGGGGGCGTCCTTCGCCATGCCTACCGACATAGCGATCTTGTCGGCAGTCGCGAAACCGATCCCCCAAATGTCGCGACAAAGGCGGTACGGGTCTGACTTTATGATTGCGATGGAGTCAGGACCGTACATACGGTATATCTTGGCCGTCTTTGCGACGGATATCCCATAGCTCTGCGTGAAGATCATCACTTCGCGTGTACCGCGTTCGCTCTCCCAGCTTTTCTTGATCTTCGCAAGCCGTGCATCGCCGATGCCTTGCACTTCGCGGAGACGCCCGGAATGATGGTCGAGTATCTCAATCGTGTCCTCGCCGAACCTCGCCACTATGCGCTTTGCGTACTCTGGACCGATACCCTTTATCAGTCCGGAGGCGAGATAGCGTTCGATGCCGGTGGCAGAACGGGGCGTTGCGCAGGTTATCTCCCGCGCCTTGAACTGTCGACCATGCACCTTGTCCGTCACCCATTCACCGACGGCATGCAGATCCTCGCCCTCCCACACGGCGCCGCATGTCCCGACGACAACGCATTCCGGCTGCTTCAGACGAAACGAACCGTCATCTGCGCCAGCAACGCGCAAAACGGAATAGCCGGTTTCGTCATTCCTGAATACGATCCCGACTACAGTCCCGTCAACGACATCCTGGACCACGTCAGCCATGTCAACGACGAATAGACACCCATCCTAATGGACGACGGTCATATCCGCTCTTCGAAACCACGGAAATGGACATTGAGCTCATGCAACGGGGCAAGAAGACGACCAAGTGACGTATCTTCCGTCATTTTGGCGAAGGCATTGACATCTTTCGGAAAGCATTTGCCGCCGTAACCATACTTGCCGTCCGGTCCTGGAACGTAAGTATGAGTGTCATTGATGTAGCCGGAAAGAAGCATACCGGCATGCACTCGCGCCCAATCAGCCCCCATCTTTCTGCAATATTCATTGACAGCATTGAAATACGTGACCTTGTATGCCCCAAAGACATTATGGGCGTACTTTGTGATCTCTGCCTCAAGCGGTGTCATTGTCGTGAACGTCTTGCCCTTGAATATCTTGCACAACAATTCAATCGCACCAGTAAACACCATCGGCTGAGTCTTGAAATCCTCAATGTGAGTACGCTCCGTCAGGAATTCCGGCATGAAATAAACGCTATGCCCAGTTTCATTCGACAGCAGTTCGCTCGTTCCGGGAAGAATGGTAGTCCGCACAAAAACCGGCACATCCGGCAGTCTGCTTATCAGATCTCTCATCAAGGTCAAATCCTGAGTGCCGTCATCTTCCGTAGGAACATGTATCTGCACAAAGGCAACATCAACATTCGACAGGTCGTCGTTGAATCCCTTCGCGGGATCAGAGATGTATATCTCGCAACCATCGGAGTTGTTCTCTTCAAGCCATGCCTTCAGCGCACCGCCAACGAACCCGCAACCGACGATCCCTACTTTTATCTTTTCTTTCATGGTTTACCTTTCTAATAAATCATCCGCAAAATGGTCAGAATCTAACAAGTCGTGGAGACATACCCATCGCATTCGATTCAAACATGGCCTTGAGTCCTGAAATGGAGAAGTCTTCCATATTCGCTTCGGTCCAGACCTTTGCGATGTCGTCAAGATTGTGCGCGTCTGATGATCGCATCACCGCGTATCCCTGAGCCTTAGGCAACCACACTCGCTCATCTGCGGTGCGGCTGAACTCCACGGCGTCGAAATACCCTTCCGGAATGCCGCCAAGCTGGGAATACACACTGAAGTTCGGCCTGTCGATATGCGCGGCAATATACACGCCTCCAAGTTCGCGGCATCTTATCGACGTCTCCGGAATCGTCTTCCGGCAGCCAAGAGCAAGGATACGCCATTCCATGTCGACGATGTCGTCATCCCAGGTAACGACAGGCTGGTCACCGAACACATCCGGATCGTTCACACGCTTCGGCATTGCGGCATAAACCCATTCAGTCATCTCCATCGCCTGCTCAACAGTGTCAAACAGGGCAAGCGAGTGAACCTCCTCGGCCGTGCATACCTCCAGTCCGTACAGACATTTCAGCCCCGCCCGCTTCGCACATTCGGCAATCGCCGGCGTATTACGTGCGGACTGGTGGTCCGTAAGCGCAATGCCCCCCATTCCCGCATCCAACGCGCGATTCACGATCTCCCCTGGGGACATCTCAAGGTTCGCGCATGGAGAAAGGCACGAGTGGATATGCAAGTCAAACTTCATCGGGTCTTCTGTCTAATGGTCACGCGAGACACGGAAGGACGGACGGCGTTAAGCATTTCACGTACATCATCCAGTTCGGCCATGGCGGCGGCAGTGCGGTCTCTGCGCCATACGGCGCATTTATCGCGCAGCGACTCGGCAAGCTTTGCGAGCAAACGCGCCTTGCACTGGTTCGGCGTATCGAGAAGTGCGACATTTACGCCCTTGCTGAATTCCTTTGCGGTAAACTCACCGACCTTCACTCCATCAAACGCAAGCTCGTACGTGCCGGGGTGAAGCATCTCCACCATGAATATCTCCTGATTGAAACGTTCTGTAATGGGATAATGCCTATCCGCAGACTTGTAGTCGGATGTCACAGGGAAAGACAAGGCCTTCGGAGCATACGTGAACGCCACGCCATCCTCTCTAACATCGACACGGGGCACCACCACATTTAAACAGTCCGGAAGCTTCCTGCCTTTGGCGTCCTTGTGCTTCTTGCTGCTTGCGGCGAAGGCAACGCCGCTCTTCGCATCAATCGCGACGCGCGCAACAAACGGATCAATGTGCATGGCATCAACCAGCAGCATGGCCGTCAAGAGGCCTTTAACCTTGGACGATGCATCCTTTGCGTTCTTCACACAGCGTCCAGGATTGAACATGACGTCATCCATACTCTTCGGAGTCGACGTCAGACGGAGCAACTGTTTCGCCCCTAACGCAGCCCACGCCTTGGAATCGACCGACGCATCTGCCCCATCGGAAAACACCAGGACACGATCAGGCTTAAATCCCCGGCTGCCGTTCCTGTTCCTGCAATCCTCCAGCGCAGCTGCAATGACTTTCGCGTCCGAACCCGGATAGCGGGTGCACCAGAAAAGCTGCAGCCAGGGGGCGACCGAAGAATCCAACACCCGATTCCCTGTCAATACGGTGCATTCGCCACCGACAAACCGCGGAACGCCACCGGCATTGCAGTTCTTCATGACAAAGTCACGCATGAGGTATCGACTCGGATACACGCCGCCGCCATGATTCCCCTCAGTCTCGTGAAACTCGACGTTCATGTGTCCGCAGGCCTTGAGTGACGCCGCCAGAAGCGCGTTCTCCTCGACCCGCGCCTTCAATTCTATGTCCCTACCGCCGGTCAGAAAGCAGCACGGCGGCAAAGCGTTTGTGGATGCATGGTACAGAGGAGCCCACTCGTCCACCTTCGGCGTGAACCGCGGATCACCATCATTGAATCCGATCTTGCGGACATTGAAATGCTTGGTCATCTGCCCGGTAAGAGGCATGATGCCGGCCAGATCCGTGGGCTTGCAGCCGTATTTCGCCAGCCATCTGTAGTCCAGTCCGATCATTGCCGTGAGGTATCCGCCGCCGGAAATGCCGGTGACGAACACCTTTTTCGGATCGCCACCATAGCGGGATATGTTCCTGATCGTCCACGCAACAGCTGCGGCAGCATCGCTTATCGCCTGCTCTGGCGTGGCATTGGTCAGCAGCCGGTATCCGCCGGAGACGAGAGCCACAGGATCGTGATTCAACGCCTCCGCCGGCCACAAGAAAGACCCCTTCGCCCCCTTGACGATTCCGCCGCCGTGGAAATATATGACCGTGGCAAAGTTCGTCACCCCAACCGGAAAGCGCATGTCTAGCTTACAGCGGTTACGCGCATATTCGCCTTCCCGTGCCAATGTCTCCGGTGTATGATACGAGATGTCCCGTTCAATACTGAACTTCCGTCCGGTCAAGGCCGAATCCGACATCGCGGATGGCATAGCCGCATGGGCAGATACAGTCGAACCCATAAATGAGAAAACCGCAATTGTAACTAGAATTCCCCGTTTCATTCCAAATCTTCCTCTATTCATTCTGGGTTATCTCCCAATGGTGTCCGTACATTCAAATCTTGGAGTCAGCCGCATCACCCATTGCAGTCACAATACACGGGCCGGGAGATGTCCAAGCGAGCGCGAGCGACCGCGCAACACGATCCGCCTCAAGCACAGCGGCGACAGAATCGCACGGTATTTCCGGAGCCCGCTCGACCGTATCCGCCACCAGACGCACCATGTCTGTATAGCGGATATCACCGGCGAGAAAACGGGATACGGCAATTTCGTCTGCAGCGCTGAGTACGGCAGTGCGGGTGCCACCCGCCCTTTCTGCGTCGCGCACAAGGCGAAGCGCCGGGAAACGTTTTTCGTCGGGGGCGCGGAATGTCAGCGATGATAGCGTCGCGAGATCAAGAACGGCCCGTTCGGCTGGCAGACGACGCGGCCACGTAAGCGCGTACTGAATGGGAATGCGCATATCCGGCGGCGAAAGCTGTGCGAGCGTTGCGCCATCGGTAAACTCGACAAGCGAATGGACTATCGACTCAGGATGGACAACCACGTCTATCCGGTCCATCGGCATGCCGAACAACCACCTGGCCTCGATGATCTCAAAACCCTTGTTCATCATGGTGGACGAATCAACCGTCACCTTCTGTCCCATATCCCAACGCGGATGCATCAGTGCCTGAGCCGGAGTCACGGCGTCAAGATCCACAGGGGCGTCGAGAAAAGGTCCTCCGCTGGCCGTCAGGATAAGACGGGAGACTTCGCGATGTTCATCAACACCCTGCAGACACTGAAATATCGCGGAGTGTTCGGAATCCACCGGCAGCATGCGGACATTCGCGGCGGCGGCCTCGCCGGTGACGAACTCTCCGGCGGCGACGAGCACCTCCTTCGTGGCAAGCGCGACATCCATACCCTTGCGGATCGCCGCAAGGGTAGGTTTGAGACCGGAAAGGCCGACCGTCGCCACAAGCACAACATCGGCCTCGTTCTCCTCGACGGCGCGAAGGGCCCCTTCCTCGCCGGAATAGACCTTTGCGCCGAATTCTCGGCCAAGAACTTCGGCGGCGGTGAGATTATTCCTCACCGCCAGCGCAACGACCTTGAATTCGCCAGAATGCGTACGAACCACGTCGCACGCACTTGTGCCGATCGAGCCGGTCGCACCAAGCAGAATTATCCGCTTCAACGAACCGCCCTCCAGCGCTTCAGCACTCAGCCGCCTTCATAAGCCCCTTGAAGTAGCCGATGGATTCGGCGACTTCTTCGGCCTTGATGCCTGGCTTGGAGCCCTTGGGCGGGAAGGACTCGTACTCGAGCGAGCAGACGCCCTCGTAGCCGACTTCTGCAAGAGCCTTAACGACCGACCACATGTCCATGTCTCCACGCGGCATAGGCCTTGCCAGGTTCTTGACGGGGTCGAACTTGACGTTCTTGATGTGCATGTCGAAGATGCGGGTGTGGAATTTGCGGATCGAATCGACCGGATCCGCCTTCGCGCGGAAATCGTGGCCGATATCAAGGCAAAGGCCCATGCGGGGATCCAGATCCTTCACCATGTTCCATGTCTTCTCGCCGGTGGGGAAAAGATACGGCGTATCCGGGCCATGGTTGTGGATGGCGTAGCAGATGTCGTATTCCTTGCAGAGACCGCTCACGTATTCGCAAAGCGCGCGCGACTCGAAGCGAGTCTTCTTGCCGTTGAACATCTTGTATTCGAGGGGGACACCGACGATCGTCCTGACGCCCACGCGCTTGGCGAAGTCGAAATACGTCCTCACCTTGTCCTTCTGGGCGTAATCCATGTATATGGGACCGATGCCGTATCCGGTGACGCCGTTGTCCGCGCACTTCTGCTTGAACGTGGCGATTTCGGCATCCGAAGCCTCAAACGGAAGGTGGAAGCTCTTGATGCAGAGGTAATTTACGTCAATGCGCTTGAGGAAGGCGAGAGTTTCGTCGAGGGAAAGCCCCTTGCATGAATACCCGGCCATGCCGAGTTTGAACTTGACCTTCGGGCATTTTGCGGCGCAGGGCCCGCACTTGGTGACGGACTGGCATCCGGCGGCGAGCGCGAGGGACGTTGTTGCGAAGAAGTTGCGACGTGTAATCATTTTTTCACTCCTTGTTTTTTTTTTCAATAAACTGACTGTTGGCGCCACCGACCGTCTCAGTCCGCGACCGAGATGATCTTTCCTCCGTTCTGAGCACTCTTGTGTGCGGCCGCGCAGAGTGCGAGGTTGTGAATAGCATCTGCGGCGGAGAGGCGATTCTTCGATGCCACGCTCTTGGCGTGATCCTCGATGATTGCCTGATAGATGTTCTGTATCCTGGCGGGCTTGACCTCGGTGGTCTTCTTGCCGTCGTCAAGCTCTAGGCGGATGCGGATGGGTTCATCCTCATATCCGGAGAGCTGGAACATTGTGCCATAGCCACGAAGGGCGGCCTTGTCTCCGTATATCTCATAGCCTAGATTGGTGAGGGTACCGGCAAGACCTCCGCGCATCTCGGAGAACGCCGCGTTTACGCTGCCCTGAGTTCCATCCTCGAAAAAGAACTTGATATACGCGCCATCCTCAGACTTGATCTTCATCACCTTCGGATAATAGACCGCTGCGACCTTCTTTATCTTCTTGCCGAACACGAACTCCGCGACATAGAAACAGTGACTGGCGACGTCACCGATAGGACCGCCCATCTCGGCGACGTTGCTGCATCGCCATGTAGCGGCCTCTGCGGGATCGTATCCGTACGCAAACTCCATGTGGAAGCAGGAATCGTTAACCTTGCCGAGTTTGCCGCCCTGCGTAGCCTTCGCGGCAGCGATATTCCATGCGTTGTTGACCATCATGTGGTCGACGCTGAGGGACAGGCCCTTCTTCTTGGCGAGCGCCTCCATCTTCTTCGCGTCGGCAATGGAGGTGGCGATCGGCTTCTCGACAATCACGTGCTTGCCGGCCTTTAGCGCTGCGCAGGCAAGAGAGGCATGAGAGGCATTGTTGGAAGCGATATACACGCCATCGACCGACTTGTCGGCGAGCACCTCGTCAAGCGACGAATACCACTTGAGCCCAAGCGACTCTGCCGCGCCCTTGCGTGCCGGATTCATGTCCATCGCACCTACAAGCTGTGCCGTCTTGAGCGGTTTGAAACGACCTTTGTCGCATGCATAACCCTCCTTGGCGACACGATTCTCGGCAATTCCGCCGAAACCGATCACAACATACTTGACCTTGGCCATATTCATCTCTCCTTGTTCTTCCGGAAGCATTCCCATCCGGTTTTTCTTTTAAACAGCGCGATTATACCACACCAGACCAACGACCGCAAACGCCATTCAAGATACAGAAGCCGTGGCCGCTTTTACGGCAATATTCCGGCAAGTCGTCTGAGTGCTTCAGCGATTGCACATCAGCGGAACAGGGGACAGGCCCTCGGGACGGTCGTAGAGTTCACAGTGGCAGTCGCCGAGATGATTCACCTTAAATCCGTTCGCCTTATACTCTTCATAATTGAAAGCGTTGAGTTCGTCAATGGCGATCTGGTGGAACTTGTCGAAGTCCGGCCACCATTCCCAGCCACTGCCGAAATCGTTGTAGAGGTACGCGTCGGCGCACTGCTTGCCGAGTTCCGGCGTGACGTAGAACGCGCCCATTGCGAGAACGTTCACCCCATTTCCGGTGATCGCCCGGAAGGCTGCCGGAAATGGGGTGAACGTTCTCGCAATG
>SUVZ01000103.1 GCA_015061765.1 Lentisphaerota bacterium | reverse complement strand
TTCTGAAGCGTCTCGTAAACCTTGCCTCCGGCCGCGGTGACGGTCTCCCCGGCGCTGAGAGTGTAGGCAACCGCCTTTTGCATGGAAACCGAGCCGGAATCTATGCTGAAGGTTCCGTCGCCCGAGGTTGAGAGCGGTATCGTCACATTGTCGAGATGCACACTTGCGCCCTTTGCCGTCTCCACCGAAATATCTGAACACACCGGGACCCCCAGCCACTTCTGCCGAAGATATGCGGCAAGTTCCGTGCGTTCGGCTCCTGAAAGAGCCGTTGTGAAGGCGACAATCTCGAAAATATATTCACCGCCGACACGAAGTTCTCCCGCACCGGTCTGGAAATAAGACGTCGCCCCAGCTGGAATCGTCGCGGAATCAAGCCCAATATAACCGCGGTCATTGAAAATGTTCTGCCAGAGTGCGCCTGCGGCAAGCATTTCCACATCCATTACACAAATTCCCAACGGAAGGCCATTGTTGTAGGGATCAATCTGTGCGCCATTTATGCAGGTGCGAGAACTCGAAAGCGCACCGGCTGCAGCGGCATGAGGATTCTGCCAAAGCGGAGAAAGAACCCCTGACGCCTGTCCAGGAGTGAAATCCGGGGTTTGGCCAACATTCACACCAAGCATCGTCCCTCGCCCTTTCTCGGTGACGACCGCCTGCACAACGAAAACATTGAAAAGCTTGAGCGATTCCTGAGAACCGTCGCTTTTTACGAGATTCATCCATGTTCCGGACTTGTATCCGTTGAAATAGACGCCTGATTTGCCGTCTGTAGTCCCTTTGACAGGCAGGAGATTCGCCGCCAAAAGTCCAAGTTCGGGAATATTCGCCGCCATAGTGTTTGCGACTGCGCGGGAATACACATATCCTGAAGCAGCGGAACCGGTCTCGCGGGTATCAAGCCATTCCGTCACTTTATCCCCGTCTCCGACAAGTGAATCTCCGTCGGAGGCATCAAGATGGAGCGCCGCCTTGGCAAGGATGTCCGGAACCCCAGAAAACGTTCGCGCTGCCGCAGGCGTACCATCAAGCGCAAGCGTACCGGCTTCAACCTTGAGCGCGGCGGTGAAGTCCTGCGCCAGCGCACCGGTATTCAGGGTTAATGTTCCTTCACCTTCTTTCACCAAACGGGCATTGGAAGAAACGACGACAGTCTCTGACTGAACCGTTTCGGAACCAGGCGGGACCGCAACGGACTTCTTCTCATTCGCCCCAACATAGATTTCAGCGGAGAAAAGCGAACACGACACAACCGATACCATCCATAATATGAGCTTTTTCATGTTTTGACTTCCTTTGTTGTTTTAGATCGTCTTAAAGTGACATATCAAACCTGATTTTCCCGTCCTTAGGTTTGATTTCATATCCATTTTCAGTTGGAAGAAGCGTCCCTTTGATGCCGACAGAATACGAAAAGCCGTTGAACTCAAGATCAATTCCGTCCTTCGTGAAGCGATGCTTCGAGCGCCATTCGTCAGACATCTTGACCGCAAGGGGCGTACCTGCAACACTCAAGCCCTTCTCGTCAAATCTAACTACAGCAGTAAGTCCGTCCGCATATGCGCATACGACCTCAAGCTCGTTCGGCCCAACCGTACGCGGCATCATGCCCACAGCATCGCCGGAGAACACCAGCATGCCGTTGGCGTCATTGGTGGAGAAAAGGTAGCTGTCGATGACAGGAGGCGTATATTTATTTTCATTCCAGTTGGGATTGGGCTTCAAAAGATAATCCTCGGCAAAACCGTCGCACATCTTCCTCAAGTCGCGGATGTAGAATCTGCCGCCATCCTGATAGAGATTGGCGCGATAATGGCGGCAGTTGTACCAGATGCTCCGCCGACCCTTCCCCATCCAGTCATCGAGCGCGACCTGGGTCTGTGCGCAGTTCTCCTTGTGATCTGCAAGGAACCTACGTCCGGTGTCGCACAGTTTCTCCACCGATATGATTCCTCTGTCGGCATAGCGCTTCAGCATTTCGAGCTGTGCAGGATATCCGATATCTACACCGAAATCCTTCCAGCCAAAACTGTTCTCCTGTCCGGTCTGCATGTAGGAGAGATTCAGGAATCCCCGCGGCTCGGTGTATGCGCGGAAATACCAGTCGACCATGTAGGGTATCTTCCCGAGCGCAGCAGGTTCGAGCGTCACAACATGTCGACGCTTCTTGCCTGTCCGCGAATCGACGTAATCGTATTTGTAGCCATAGTTGTAAATGGGGTCTGGCGTGAGCATGCGAAAGACCGGAAGCCTTATGCCGTTCTTCATGTCGACGGCGGCGGAAAGTCCGTTCTTCTTCGACGGGTAGTAGGCGCCGTTCGAATAGCCGCCGCGAAGTCCGTAGGCGTCGGTCACATCCTGTTCACGGCAGATGCAGGCGGCCACGATGCCGTAACGTTCCTTCATGTAGTTGAGGCTCCATGCGTCGAAAAGCCACGATCCCGCGCTTTCCGGATAGCGACCGAACTTTTCGCGGAAAAGACGGAAAAGCTCATCGATCAGCTTCGCACGCTGTTCAATAGTGTATGACTCAAGGAACCCCGGCATCACGAACCAGTCCCAGTCCCATCCGTTGCGTCCACGCCATGGGATCCCGACCTTCTCGCAGAGCGGGCGCACTATCTCTATCCAGACGCCGAATTCGGTCTTTTCCTTATCGGCCTTTGACACCGCCGCCATGAGATCTTCACGCAGCATTGCGTCATACTGCAGGAGAATCGTATTGTTGAAACCATATCTGGTGTTGAGCTTTATCTGCTCCACCACAGGAGTGACAAGATCCCGCTTGCAGCGAGGCTCGCAACCGCGCAAGAAATTGACAAGGTTCATTACGACCCGAGGTTTTCCTTCTGCGAACGTCTGTTCATCACAAACCGCGCCTGCCGAAAGCACTGCCGAAAGCGCCGTCAAAACCAGTACCCTTCTTGATTTCATCAATGTCTCCTTTGTCATTGTCGTCATTCGAGTCCCGCCCTACCCGTGGTGAAATAATTGCGGAAATAGCGGAATACAACAGCCGCCGCCATCTTGCGGAACGGATGCGTATGACAGGAATGGCTGTCATCCTCGCCACGTATCTCAAGATGCAGATGAGCAACCTTGTTTTCAGTTAAAATGCGATGAAGCTGACGGTTGTCCTCAAGAAAGAAATCCCCCGTTCCAACGACAGTGAGAAGGTTCACATCTCCGTTACGGAGCTTTGCGGCCTCGGTCACGCACATATGGCGATCCCAAGTCTCCTTGTCCGACCCATAATCCCCCAGACAGTCCAGAAGTCCCCAGACCTTCCAGCTGTTTCTGTGGCGGCGGACATCCACTCCCCCGTAGATGTTACCGATGGCACCGAATACATCACGATGGCGAAATCCAAGCCAGCAGGCACCATGTCCACCCATCGATCCACCTGTTATGGCCCGTCCCTCCTTGTTCGCACGGGTACGGTAGCGTGAATCGATCCATGCGACCAACTCTTTCGCCACGAACGTCTCGTATTTCCACTTCGGATTCACCGGCGAATCGTACCACCAGCTTTTGCGCTCGCCGTCGGGACACACTCCAATGAATCCCCCTTCATCCACACCTTTCCTGCCGACCTCATCGGCAAAGGTGGTGTGGTTGTCGCCTGCGCCATGAAGCATATAGACGACAGGATAGCGCATGCCGGAATCCCTGCCGTATGCATCAGGCAGCATTACGGTCACGGGAATATCCCGGCCCATCGCCGCAGACGGCACTTTGATGGTTTCTATCACAGCGGCGCAGACATCTATCGCCAGCGTTAAAGCCACAACCGCAAGCGCCCCTCTCAATGTATTCATTTTCCGCCTCCAGACTTTCCGTTGTCCATGAATTTCGGCATCCCTGCAGGCGCCACAAAACTGCGCAGCCCATATGGGGCAAGCTCAAGGGTCCGCATTCCATCGCACTTCGCGCAATAACCTGACAACTCTTTGGTGTTTTCGGGAAACACCACCTTCGCTTCGGTCTTCACCTTTGAGCAGTTAACAATGTAGAACCAGCTTCTGCCCGCATAGTTCACATGACGGAGCCTGAGATTCGCGCCTCCGCCTGGAAGCGTATCCATCCTGACCGGCGGCAACGCCCTGAACGCCTGCGCGAAAGGAGCGAGATATTCTTCCATGCCATAGGTCCCGATGAGATAACCGCCCTTCGAGACACCAAGCATATCCTGGTTGAGAAGCGACTCGGCATAATGGTTCATCGCGTATTCGCCTGCGGGGTTCAGCGTGGAAACGCGCCAGTTGTGTTCGTCGAGATCACGCTTCGGACCAGAAAGAGCATCTCCACTTCGGGGATTGCGTCTCGGATTGCCGGTGGCGTCCTCCCAGTAGCGGTCGTGCTGGTGAGCGAGCGGATAGGATGCGCCCCTGGTAAAATCCCAGAAATTCCGTCTCAGATGCATCGTGCGCTGATAGGCGCGGTTCTCCTCGTTGCGGTAGAACCAGAGCGATCCGTCCGTGGTGCGGTAATCGGCGGGAAGTGTCGTCTGACCGAGTATGATGTTCGGGGCCTCGCGGGCCAGACGATCCGAATCAAGTCCGCCCTCCAGAGCCGTGCGGCGCATGTAGTCGGATTCGCTGAATCCGTCCATCGATGCATCCAGTACGCATATGTTGTTAATCCACAGTTTAAGGTCGCTTCTTGCGCTGGCGAGTTTATTGGCCATCTCAATCCAGAAATCAGTGCAGACCTTGCATCGCCAGCGTATCCACTTTCCTCGTGCGTTGGAGAGAAGCCACTCGGCATAGAGACGTCCACGCGCAGGATCACGCCGGTCCACCGGAACCTTGATGCCTGACCACTTCTCAAACGCTTCAATGCAGTAGTCATTGTATCCGCCTTTGAGCGATCCGAACCAAGCAAAACCAGAATATTTGAGATGGAGTCCCACACCCTTGAACGACCGGTGCTTCACGCCTTCGGCAATGAGCGAATCGACGAGACGGGAGCAATAGGCGCGAATAGCCGGATGGGCGATGTTGTACTGCGGCGGTCCAAGCGTAATGTGGCTGTCAGGAAAGCCGCTCGACGCGATCGAGACGGGGGTTTCGTGAATGCGCCCTGTGCGCAGACGCTCTGTGGTGAACCATGCCGGATCGGGAGTATACAAGCCCATCTGGTTTATGAGCGGAACAACTCCAATATCTTCGCGGTCGAACCGTTCGTAAAAGGCGGACATGAATCCTGGCGCATGACGGCGGGGATTGTAGGTTTCGCCGATAAGCCCTTCATACCATACGGCCGGATACGCGAAAAGGTTTTCACCCGTAAATTTCATGACCGCCGCACAACGATCCGCCATATCAAGCGCACCCTCGGGCGAAGAACCTTCGTCGCGGACACTGAAGTCGTAATTGACGGCGGCATCCTCGTAGTACAGAGCGACGGTCCGGCCCCATCCATCCTTCTTTGGAGATTCTTTCATACTGGCGGCGGGAAGCCTTCCGCTGTCCACACGGTATATGCGGAAGGCCGAAAGCGCCGCCGGACCGCCTGTACGCGCGGTCATCGCTATGAACGCGGCATTTGTGACGGGACGCGTCCAGTAGATGCATCTGTGCGTACGGATCCTGCCTGAAACCGGAATGTCGTCACCGGTCAGCACCCCGACCTGCAGGGCATAGTCATCAACAAAACCACCAGATTCCTGAACGATTATGTCCATAGTGCGCTTGGCATCGTCAGGATAATCAAATTCCAGAACATAGAACGGAACTTTGGAATCAACGCCGAAAGTCATCGCGAAACGATCCGAACGGTTTGCTCCGGCTTCAACATATGGAGTTTCACCAAGCTTTCCAATGCGGATTTTGCCGTAATGCCTGAAAGACGGATCTGGTTTTTCACGATCAAATCTCCACTCCTTAACAAGTGTCATTGGTCCAAAATCCCCCGCCCGTTCCAACGGAGGCGCCACATACGGATTCTCTCCACGTGCGGCAGACAGCACCGCATAGTCTGGACGCGGAGTGCGATAGGCGGCGTCTCCGGCCGCCGCCCGCAGACGCTTCACTTCACGCATCCTGAGCGGAGCGGAGTATATGCGCAGATCGTCTATCCAACCATCGAACGCACCGACACCTGATACCGATCCAAGTCTGAACCTATCGAACAATCCCGCTTCTCCGGCACGGCTGTAGGTATAGGCCGTAACGGCCCTGACGACCGGATCAAGTCCACCAGTGCCGCCCGGCACCTGTACTCCATCCACAAAAAGCGATGTGCCGGTTGCCCGGTCCCAGTTGAAGACGATATGGTGCCAGGCATCATCGCGAGGCAGCTTTCTCGATGCCGAAAGATCTCCATCGTTGGAATTGTCGCTGCGGACTTTGTCTCCGCCCCAAAGCCAAAGATAAAGCGAACCTGTGCCTATGCGATCATTGAATGGCCTTGGTGTCGAAAATATCCATCCGTTGGCGGTTTTTCCGACCATGGCAGGATTGCGACGGACCCATAGCGAAACCGCTCCGTGGGCAGGTTCAGCGTTTCCGGCGAATGCATACTCGAGAATGCTCTTTGCCGCGGACGAAAAACGCACCGACGAGCCGAAAACACCTGGGCCGAAATCCAGCCCCTTGGATGATAACGGGCGAGGATCCCCCTTTGCGGCAGAGGCATCAAGCGATCCGTCGAACGGAACATGCATAAGCAGCTTTGGATCTTTCGCCGCATCCGGCTGAGGCGGAAGATCATAAAGCCGTCCGACAGCGGCCCCGTGGAAGACATACGGCTCCTTTGCCGGTGCCGTTATGTCAAACCTCAGCGCATAGCCGGAAGTCTTATCAGGCAACAGCATCACCGCCCGGCAACGGCGCGGCGTTTTGTCTGAAAACAGCACGAACGGACGGCTTCGGTTGGCAAAAACGCAGTGGAACGATTTCTTTCCCGGGGAGACCTCGCGTTGCATGGTTATCGCCGAGATTATAGACGCCGGAGGCGGACCTGCGACATTGGCCTCGTAGACGACATATTGTCCGTCAAATGAAGGGTCTTGAATCTCCGGCGAAGTGCAGACCAGCTTTTTGAGCCCTGCCGAGAAAGCCCGCGTCGGATCTATCAAGAGCCCGTTTTCTGTGATTTTGAAATCAATCTCTTCAATGCGATCACGTGGCTCCGCCATGAAACGGAACTGCCGGCTACCGGAATCATCGACTGCATCAACCGTAAGACTGCTGCGGACAAGCCGGATGCGGCTCCATGGAACGGACGGAAATTCATGACGGGCAGCCTCTGCCGCAAACGTTGCAGCAAACAACGCCACCATAAGCAACTGCCGCAAAGCTCTCATCGGGCATTCTCCTTCCCGCTTGGGTGGACTCTGACCGATCCTGAAGGCAGACTGTAATCAAGGTCAATCGTTCCATCATCGAGAAGCCTCCATTCGACATGGATTGTCCCGGTTGCGACGGTAAGGGATCCTTTCGCCCATTTGACGCCACAAAGCGGTTTTGGATCGATGATGACCTTATCGCCGCCGACGGCATCTGGAGCAAGCCTGATGCCAAGAATGTATTTCTTCATCCATGCATCAACATGACCGAACATGGGATGGTCGAATGAATGGATCGGCTTGGGGTCGCGCCAACGCTCCCAGAGTGTTGTCGCCCCCTGACGCTCCATATACAGCCATCCGGGGAACTCTTCTCGGGATACCACAGCAGAAACTTTGTCCCAAAGCCCATTCGCAGCAAGCTCCTCAAGAAGAAAATTCGTGCACTGAAGTCCCGTCGATAGCGCATTCCCGCGCTCTGCCACGGCGTCGGCGAGGAGCCTTACCGCACGTTTGCGATCGTCCACAAGGCCGTATCTGAGTCCGGACGCCTGACCGCCCTGCGTCAGGCGTCCGCCGACAAGCGAATCCTTCACATGCCGGGCTTTGAACGCCGCACGTGCCTTTGCCGCCTTCTGCTTCCATCCGAATGCCTCGCCGACACGACCGAGTCGCTTTGCGAAAAGCTCGAGAAAATCAAGATATCGCACCCAGTTGGCCTGGGCGCTCAGAGCATTGTCAACCTTGTCGAGCGCAAGATGGTCGCCTATACAGGTAGGGATGGCATCGTCGGGGAACTTCTCCGCAAGGAGTCCGGCGTAGCGAGCCATAGCCGGATATGCCTCGGCGGTTGTGGCAAGATCGCCGTAATGCGTATAGAGAAGGTCAGCAAGAACAGGCACTCCCATCGCCCAGCCTATCCCGCCGGAACGTCCACCATATCCGCCATCGTTTATGCCGATATACGGAGCTGTGTCGGTGAACCATCCATCGGCACGGGCTTCATCGAGGTTGTCTCGAACCGTCTTTCGGTAGAATTCGCGCATGTCGAAGTTGTGGATGAACGCTTCCGCGCAGGCCGCCACATCTGCTCCGTAGCCATACTTCTCGCGTGCGGGGCAATCCGACTGCACACTCATGATGTTGTTTAGGAACGTCCGGCGGCATATCCGGTGAATGGCGTTCAGGCGCGGGTTCGAGCATTCGAACGAACCATTTTCGGCAACGGCGCTCGACATCTCAACCTGCTGAAGGTCTTCCAGTGCAGGTCTGGCGGCAAGTCCAATCACCTCCATGTACCGGAATCCATGGAATGTGAAACGCGGCTCGAAGATGAACTTCTCCGGTCCGGCGGCAATGACCGTATCGACCTGTTCGGCATATGGGATCTGTCCATAGCACGCCGAACGCGCAAAAAGGACCCCGTTGGTGAGCGCCTCTCCCTGACGGAAACTCACGGCATCACCTCGCTTGAGTCCTCTTAGACGGGCACGTACGACGCCGGTACGATTCTCGCCAAAATCGACGAGCCACACGCCGGGCCGAACCGGACGGACCGATTTGGCCGAATGAACTCCACGCACAGTGACGAGCGGAGCCGTATTCTCCTCAATACGTCCAGAAGCACCTTCTACAATTCTGACCGGTTTCCACTCGCGGTCAACAAGCCGCATGTCGCGCTTCTCGCCCATGTAGACGGAGTTGTATACGACATTGCCCTCTGCAGCGGTCCAAAACGGATCAGAAACTATAGTCGCAGAGTTTCCGTCCATATACTCAAGCCGCAGCCATACCTTGACGCACGGATCCCCGACCGCAAGCGTACGGCGCATCCGCAGACCGAAATTCTCAAGCGGATATGGATTGCGCCATCCGTTGCCGAGTGCGATTTCAATGCGGTTAGTCACGCCCGAAAGAAAACCGGTTATGTCGTAGGTGTCGGCAAGTATCCGTTCACGATACGGCGTCCACTGCGAAATGGCAGTGGAGGTTACAGGCCGACCATTGACTGAAACATCATAGAATCCAAGTGCCGCAATGCGTACCGTTGCGCGGGAAAGCGGTTTGGAGAGAAGAAAGTTCCGCGCCACTACAGCATTGCGGCGCGGAACGAAAGTTTCCATTCCGCCACCGCCCTGCTGGGTAAGACCTGTAATCCACTCTGCCGTTTCATTTTCACCCCTTGATAAGGGAATCCCTGCAAACACCATTAAAGATGAAAAAAAGCAAAATGAAAATAACGTTCTCATGCCTTATGCTTAAGGAATTTCACACATTTGATGGCTGGTTCAAGAGAATCGGGGCGTCCTTCAGCCTCCACAATCCACCACTTCTGAGCATGCTCCGTCTTCATGTATGCAAACACATCATCCCACGGCACACATTTGCCGCCATCTGTAGGCGGAACCCCCAAGACACCATCAACAGTCGGAACATTTTCCTTGGCATGAATCGAATGGTGTCGGTTAGGATATTTTCTGAGAAGCGCAACGAGATCTTCACCTGTATTAAACGTGTTTCCTGTGTCAATCTGCTGCTGAAGAAGCTGAGAGGCGTCGCTGTATATTACATCCCATGCCGACACACCATTATACCGGGTCGTAAAATGATGATATGTCGTATGAATGCCGACCTTTATTCCGTATTTGGCGGCAGCTTCAGCAGCGAGCCCCATATCATGACCAAACTTGCGGTACGCATCTTCAGAATCCCGCTTCGCATGCGGAGTCGTAATGCTCTCTATTCCAGCTTCGGCACAGAAATCCAAAGTGCGCCTCAGTTCATCGCCAACAAGCGCGACATCACCATTCACGTGCGTACCCGCAGCAGCAAGACCTGCATCCGCAAGAAGTCTACGCAATTCCACAGCGGACTTTCCATTGTACCCAGCAAACTCCACACCATCGTATCCACTAGCCTTGAGAGCTGCAAGATATCTGACCGGATCCTTCCAGAATATCTTGTGAATGGAGAAAAGCTGTAAAGCATAGCGCGGTCTATCGCAACCATCACATGTACGACATCCCGCCGCCGCAAAAAGTGCCGTCGATCCGATAAGCTGAAGGAATTCACTGCGTTTCATCTATATGTGTTCTCCCAAACTGAAATTGCGTAGACTTCTTCTCTGAAACGAGATGAATGGTATCACACACCAAGGATTTAAGTCAAGTAAAAACTCGCTATATCTTCAATAAATCCCCCCCCCC
>SUVZ01000102.1 GCA_015061765.1 Lentisphaerota bacterium | reverse complement strand
GGGAGGATATGGCAATGACATTTAAATTTAACATCATACCATCACGAATCGCCGTGGCGGGAGTTATGCTATCTGCTTTATGGTTGCCTTGCGGTGCGGCCGAGCTCAAGCCGGGATGCGTCAATGTGGTGGCAGCATGAAAATGTCCCCTCAAATCAAGTTTGCCCTGGCGTGCGCGACAGTCGTTCTGACGGCTGAGGTGCTCGCTTCCGCGACTGCGACTCTGAACTGGACCCTGTCCGACGGCAAGGTCGTCACCGAGACGCAGGAACTCCAGTTGTTTGCGGACGGTGTGGCGCTGACGGTCTCCCGCGACAAGATTCTTTCGATGGGTGCTCGAGAGCTTGCCGTCACGCCGGACTTCGCAACGGCAAAGAAGGGTGAGGACGGCTATTGGGTGATGCCCAACAACACCAAAGGCACGTACCGTCTCGACAATGGCCGATTGTTCCAAAACTGGAGCATATACATGCCGATGTTCGGCATGAAGACGCCGCGCCTGACGTATTGCGCCATCGTGACGGGCATGCCGTATTCCTTTGGCATCGAAGTGCTCGCAAAGGACGGAATCTATACGCAAAGCGCGGTGTTTCTGGCATCGAAGGATATCGAGTTCTATGAGGATATCCGCATCGAATACCATTTCCTGGAAGGGGACGCTGCCGACTATTCCGGTATCGCCCGCTGCTACCGCAAATACCAGTTGGATCGCGGTGCGGCCATTCCGCTCGCCGAAAAGGCCAAGGACAATCCGGTTCTCGCCTATGCCGTCACGAACATGGAAGTGCGCATCCGTCAGGCGTGGAAACAGGCACCCAGCCCCGTCCTGGAACAAGTCACGCGCAACGAGCCTCCCGTCAAGGCCGTCGTCCCGTTCGACCGCGTGAAGGACATCGTCGACGAGTGCCGTCGCCAGGGCGTCGGTGGCGCGGAGTTCTGCCTTGTCGGTTGGAATGTCGGCGGACATGACGGACGCTTCCCGCAGATATTCCCGGTCGAGCCGTCCCTTGGCGGCGAGGAGAAGCTGAAGGAGTGCGTGCGCCATGCGCAGTGCAATGGCTACCAGGTCACGGGCCATTCCTCGTTCCGCGACTGCTACATGATTGCCGATACGTGGGACAGCGAGTATGTCGTGGAGAAGAATCCGGACGGGACGCTCAAGCGCGGCAAGACGGCCTGGAGCGGCGGACGGCTCTACACGATGTGTCCGCAACGCGCCTACGAGAGATTCTGCCCCAAACAGTGCGCCGAGATGAAGACGCTCGGCTTCAAGGGGCTTTTCTATGTCGATGTCACGACTAGCCGTCCGCTCTTCCCGTGCCCAGATGTCCGCCACCGGCTCAACAACGGACAGCGTGCCGTGTGGGAGAACAACATCATGCACGAGCTTGGCGAGACATTCGGTGGCGCGGCGTCAGAGGGCGCGTTCGACTTCTGCGCCCGCACGTGCGAGTCGGCGCTTACCGTGCAGTGGGCCAAGCCGTTCGATCCGCCATCGAGTCCGATGGTCGACGGCTACATTCCTTTGTGGCAGCTCGTCTATCACGGCATCATCGTCTCGACGCCGTTCCGCACGATGATCAATTGCCCGGCGAATCCCGACAAACGCTATGCGCTCAAACTCGCCGAGTTCGGCGGACGGACCACATTCTATTGGCACAGCTGGTTTGTGACCGGGAAGCCGCCAAGCATGGGCACATGGGACCTCGAGGCGACGACGGACGGGAAGATGCGCCAGGGAGTCGCGTGGATGAAAGAGGGATTCGACGAATACGCCGCGCGTAGCCATCTGCAGTTCTGTTTCATGGATCGTCACGAAAAGGTTACGGACGGCGTCTTCCGCACGACTTATTCCAACGGCGAGTGCATCGTCGTCAATTACAACGATACGCCCGCGACCGTCGGCGGCGTCGAAATTCCGTCGATGTCCGCGAAACTCGTTCTTGCGGAATCGGAAAACAACAATAACGATCAGGTGCAATGAAAGGTCATAGCATGAACACGAAAGACATGATAAATCTGACGACAAAAATCGTTCTGTCGGTGATGACATCAGCTGTTCTTACCGGCGCTGTTTTTGCCGATGCACGTAGCGTCACAGTCGGCTCGCCCGACAAAGATGGAAGCGTCACGGTAACCATTGGCGGCGAAGGAACGAAGAACCAGACACTGATTGCCGCATGGGCGAACGGCGACAAGGGAAACGATCCTCTCGACTGGACTGAATACGCAGACGCAGGCACGGTTGCACCTACCGATACTTCCAAAACATTCCAGATTCCTGACGCGTGGCGCGCAAAGTCCGGCGCGGTGAAGTTTTTCCTCATGTCCGATGAGAAGCCCTACGGGAAACGCTACGACTACATCACAAGGCCCGACTGCGCTGATGAAGGACTCTACATCGACACCGGAATCAGGCCCGATTCGACGCTCGACATCTCAGTAAAGCTGAAGTCCGACTACATGTCCTCAGCTGCAAAAATGTGTCCATTCGGTATCAATGGTGTCGTTTTCATCATGCCGAAGTCCAAGACCGAATACTATTACGTTTTTTTCGGCGCGAAAGAGACCACGGCCAACGGAATAATGAATGAAGATTGCCTGAACGTGTTCGGCGACGCGCCGCCTCATGATGCCAATCCGCATACCTTCCGCCTCAACAGAGAAGGGCTGTTCATCGACGGCTACCGCCATCTCGCATTCGACCAATCGGAGATTACCGGGTCTGCCACGACGAGTACCATAACGCTTTTCGGCAGAAGAGGCAGCTGGAAGCAGACAGGAACGACATGCTCCATCTACGGTGCAACACTTTTCACAAACGGTATCCTGGCCTGCGATCTCGTGCCTGTCGCCGCGCCAAGCGGGAAAATCCAGATGTGGGATCGTGTGACGCGCGGATATAAGGGACCGGCCGGTTCGCAAAAGGATACCCTTTTCTTCGTTGCCGGCAATGACATTGGTCCCTATCCGTCCGACTGTGGAGAGGTGGAAAGCGTTTCTGCCGCGGTTCATTTCGCACCGGCTATTTCTATGTCGTCACCGGATTACGGCACGAAGACGGTTGCTGTTACATTATCTTCTGATCACGATGCGGGGCTGCTTTTGGCCGTTGCCGGCCTGGAAGATGCGGGAACGGTTTTCTCGAACTGGACAACCAACGCGCTTGTCCAAAAAGTTGCCGCCGATGTTGATGAGGTGACGTTTGCCTTGCCGGCGGACTGGATTCGAAACCACTACAACATTCGCTTCGCCTGGAAGTCAATCGCCGATCAGCCCTACGACTACGCCGTCGAAGAGCTTGTTTCAACTGGGGAGGCTTACATCCGCACGGGATGGATTCCCACGACCGACACGGCGATTTCCGTGACGGCAAAGACGGCGAGCGATGTCTGCGCGTTCGGCATCACGGGATGCTTTTTCGCCTTCCAGACGGGAAACAATATTTACTGGAGTTTCTTTGGGAACTCCTCGCAAGCGTCATGCGACGGCACAACCTTCCCGTCTTCACACCACGAGTGGAGACTCGGCCCGAGTGGCGCATTTGTTGACGGTACGACCCTTGCGACGTTCGATAGTGCCACCGAGTCGACGCTCACGGCAAACATTTTGCTCCCGTTCAGAGCAGCGGGCGCAACGTCGCAGACCCCCAATAAAACTGGCGACGCCTCGGTCAGGTCGGCGAAGATATGGGAGGGCGACATCCTGGTGCGCGACTTCGTGCCGTGCATAAAGAACGGCGTACCGGTCTTCTACGATGTTGTGCGCGGCGGCTACTACGGAAGCCGGACGGAGACGCCGTTTGTCGCCGGTGCGCCCGTCGTCGCCGACGGCGACATTCTTTCGTGGTCGAATGTCCGGGAGCTTCGCAAAGGTCTCGTAATTGCCTTTCGCTAGCACAGATGCTTATGTTTCTGCGCAATACGGCGATGACGGCAAAGTCGCTCTCGCCATTTCATGGATCCTTTGGAAGTATGATACGCAATTGCGCAATTGAACCAGTTAACGAAATATTGACATGAAAATCGAAAAACTTACTGTTGTGTTTGCCGTGCCGATGCTTTTTGCCGCCGCCTTGGCGCGAGAAGCGCCAACGGATATTTATCTGCTGATAGGCCAGTCGAACATGGCCGGACGTGGCGCGACGAACGCAGCGAACAGGATTTCGCCCGAGCGTGTCTTCAAGTTCACGCGGGACGGCAAGTGGACTGAGGGTGTTGAGCCGATCCACTTTGACCGTCCGAATGTCGGTGCCGGTCCGGGGCTGGCCTTTGGCCGTGCGATGGCCGATGCGAAACCGGCCGTAGAGATAGGTCTTGTCCCGTGCGCTGTCGGCGGCTCGCCGCTTTCGCGCTGGGAACCTGGCGGCGACCTCTATTCAAATGCGGTCGAGCGGACGCGTGCCGCGCTTGCGACAGGCGGGAGTCTGCGCGGCATTCTTTGGCATCAGGGCGAGGCTGATTCGTGGAAACGGGGAAACGCCGAGTCGTATGCACGGCGGCTGACGCACATGGTGACGCAACTTCGCGCCGATCTTGGCGTAAAGTACGTCCCGTTCATCGCAGGCGAAGTGGGTGCCCACTACGGCGCGAGTATCGAAAAGCGCGGCGGAAAGTCGTTTGTCGATGAAGTCAACAGTCAGATGAAGTCGGCGGTCGCAAAGCTGCCGGCTGCCGGATGGGTTTCCGTGAAAGGACTTGGACCGGGACCGGATGGAATCCATTTTACGACGGAAAGCTCCTATGAACTCGGCCGACGGTATGCAAGGGAGATTCTCCGGTGGCAGTCCATTCCCTGCCAGATGCCGGAAGATGAGGATTACGGAGGCAATGCGGCGGATTGGAGACCACCATTCACGGCGCATGGGTTCAACCTTCAGGGAATGCGCCGGTCTGGTCCAAAAGCGGGCTTCAGGGAAGATCATTTCAAGTGGATCAAGGAATGGGGCTTCAACTTCGTCCGGTTGCCGCTTGACTACCGCTGCTGGGTGAAGGATCGCAAGTCCGGGAATCGCGAGATTATAGACGAGGAGGGGTTGAAGCTGCTTGACAAGGGCATAGCCTTCGCTCGCAAGCATGGTCTCGTCACGATGATTTGCCTCCATCGCATTCCCGGCGAATATTGCGTCCCGCAGGTCGATCCCGAACCAGGCAATATCTATACCGATCCCGACTGCCTCCGGGCAGCGGTGATGCACTGGAAGTTGCTTGCGCAACGCTACAGGGATATTCCGCGCGAAGAGCTTTTTTTCAACCTCATCAATGAGCCGTCGAGCCGTCTCGGGACAATCGAGCAGTACGAATATGTCGCCCGCGTTCTTGTTGCCTCGATACGCAAAGTCGATTCAAAGCGGTTTATAGTTGCGGACGGTTGGCAGGGAGGCAACGTTCCGGTGCCGGGGCTTTACGGAATACCCGGTGTCGGACAGGCTGCGCGCGGGTATTATCCCTATTGGTTTTCGCATTTCGGGGTTGACGTCGCGGCTTCGCTGGGGAATGACAAAGTTTCGGCTCCCCCGCCGACATGGCCGCCTCGGCGTGGCTGCCCCGACGGGCGACTCGGCGGACCGAAATGGCCAGATTGGCATGAGCCTTTTGCGATTGCGAACGCTCCGGCCGCCAAGTATGCGCTCGTTCTCGGCGAAGTTTCCGGATCGGTGCTGATTGAGGTTGCGGCGGACGGAGAGCGTGTTGCATCTTTCCGGCTCGAACCGCAAAAGGGCAACCCGGAGTGGTCGAAGGTCAGTCGCTACCGCGGAACGGGTCCGTGGCGCGGAATCCCGGCGCGCCCGCTGACGTTCACGTTGCCGAAAAGGGCTGAACGCCTGTCGATACAGCTCGTCGAAGGCGATTGGGCGATGCCGTCGAGTCTCGTTTTGAAGAATGCGGATGGGCGCGAGGCGCGGATCGAGTTCGGCCAGAACATGAAGACGATGAAGACGACTTGCTGGCGGCGCCGTTTCGCGGGGTGGAATGCGCGCGGACCTCTTCCGCTCCCTGACGGAGTATCCGTGCCTTCCGGGCGGTTCGCCGACGAGGGTATGAACGTGATGTGCAAGGGCTGGCTCGACCGGTGGGAAGATCCTATTGCGAATGGCGTATGGTGCCTTGCGGGCGAGTTTGGATGCGCCAACCATACGGCGCACATGGATTCGCTCAGGTTCCTGGAATCCGGCCTGAATCTCTTTGAGGCGCTTGGCATGGGGTGGTGTTCATGGGGTTTCATCGGTTCTCGCTTCGGGGTTCTCGATTCAGGCCGCGCCGATGTCGAATACGAGGACTGGAAAGGAAGAAAGCTCGACCGCAAGATGCTCGAACTTCTCCGCCGGCATGCCGCAAAAGGCGTTGCGCTTGATTCCGTTCCCGAAGTGGTGACAGGATCCGAGCCGGAACTTGCCCGCTTCGCAAAAACGGCTTGGGCGATGGCCTACGATCACGTAACCAACTGCGTCGGGGCTGTGCAGTCTCCGTACATGGACGAGGCGTTCTCTCCGGACAGGACGTGGATCTGGGATACGTGTTTCATGGCGCTCTTCTGCCGTTACGCGCCGGATGTGTTCCCCGGGGTCGAAAGCCTCATGAATTTCTATGCGCCGATGCTCGACGGCACCCCGTCCGCGCTGAAAGTCCACATCCCCGACAATCCGCCGCTTTTCGCCTGGGCTGAATGGATGAACTATCGAATGACGGGCGACCGGAAACGCATAGACTTGATTTTCGGCGGGCGGAAATACCCGCAGAGGATGTTCGATTTCTACGAACGGATGAAAATCGGAGATGGCTTTCCCTTTCAGAGTTCTGCGTTTCCGGTCCTTTGGGAGAAGAGACAGCTCGGATATCTTTGGACGGGCGGGCGCTCCGGCATGGACAATACACCCCGCGGCGGATTCTCGCGCCAGGTGTTCGATAACGACGCGCGGTATTTTTCAATCCTTTGGATAGACGCCATCTCGCAGCAGGCTCTTGCGTGCAGGATCATCTACGAAGCGACGGGGGATGAAGTGTTCAAAAAGCGTTTCGACGAATATGCCGGAATAATCAACGAACGCTACTGGGACGATGAGGACGGTGCGTACTACGACATTTCCGCATCGCCTCCGCACAAGACGGTGAAAGTCCTGACACCGGCATCGTTCTGGCCGCTTCTCGCCGGCGTCGTTCCGCCGGAGCGCGCGAGGCGGTTGGTCGCGCATCTGAAGAACCCCCGGAAGCTCGGCGGCGATGTCCCGTTCCCGTCCGTTTCGCGCGATTCGCGCTTTTTCAACCCGAAAGGCGAGTATTGGCGCGGCGGTGTTTGGCTGCCGACGGTCTATATGTGCGTAAGGGCGCTTGAGGAAAACGGTTTCGCCGACCTGGCCGACGAACTCGCGGAAAAAACCGTCCGGCATCAGTTCAAGACATACAAAGCATATTCGCCTCACACAATCTGGGAAGCGTATTCGCCCACGGAGGCGAAGCCGGCGTCCTGCAAGGTTAACATCCGCGATGAGGTGGTGCGGCCGGATTTCTGCGGCTGGTCGGCGCTCGGACCGATTTCGATGATGATCGAGAATGTCGTGGGCATCAACGCGGACGGCGTGAAGCGCGAAGTTGAATGGCGTCTCAGGCGGACGGACAGGCATGGCGTCAGAAATCTCCGTTTCGGCGGCGTGACGGCATCGCTCGTCTTCGAAAACGGGCAAATAGAAATTGAGTCTTCCGCACCGTTCTTGCTTCGCGTCAAAGGCGTCGTCCACAAAGTGCCCGTCGGCAGAACGACGCTTCCCGTCGGTGGCGTTGAGAGACTTGCAACCGATAAATGAGGCAATACATGCGGATTGCAAATATCCTTGTTGTCGCTGCAGTTGCGATTGCACCGGTTGCCGAAGGGGCAGCGACCGGCGACAAGACGCATGCGCTGGATGCGGCACCTGCGAAACAGCGAATTTGGTGGGATACGACATGGAACGACCCGTATGTGGCGGATATAGCAGATGCCGATACGTATCTCAGGCGCAAGTTCCGGCAGGACGTAACCGATCCGACGACTGGTGTAGGGGCTGATGCGCTGAAAGATATGCTTTCGGACATTGTGACATCGGGAAAGATGTCGGGAGAGTCATGGTGGATCACGAAGGCCAAATGCTTCGCCGCGCAGGTGGAGAGGGAGTCGATTGATGTCTCGCCTCTTGATTGGTTTCCCGCAATCGCCGTATGGGACAGATGGTCGAGGCCGATTACTGGTGTCATCAAAAGCAGGGCAAGGGAGGTCAACAGAGAGAAACTGTCAGACCTTCTGTGCGCAGAATGGCGGGCCGGCAACGCCGACGGCACATGGAACATGTGGCAGGACTTCGACCATTCCGTTCCGGACTGGCGTGTCATATTGAAGCTCGGGTTCCCGGGAATGAAGGATCGTCTCGGGAAATACGCCGTGAATGGCGATCCGTTCTACGAAGGGCTGCAGATTGCGATGGATGCGATGCTTGCGGGAATCGGCCGGTTCATTGCGCAAGGCAAGAAGAATCTCGAAATTATCAGCCGCAAAGATCGCAAAGGTCGCAAAGACCCCATGCCCTCGGTGGACGAATCCAACTCTGCACTCTCAGCGTCTCTGCGTGAGAAGAAACGTCTTGAAAAGGAGATTGCCTGCCTTGATCGGTTGAGGAACAGGCCACCGCAGACGGCGTACGATGCGATGATGTTCGTATGGCTATACTTTTTCTGGTCGGAGCATCTTGATGGCGTCCAGTGCCGCTCGCTGCCGGAACTCGATGTTTTTCTTTCTGCGTATTACGAGGCAGACGTCGCCGCCGGGCGTACCGATGAAGCGGAATTTCGCGAGCAACTGAAGCATTTCCTTTGGCAATGGGGTTCGGTCGCGAACTATTGGAACCAGCCTGCCGGTTTTGGCGGCACGAATGCGGACGGATCGAGCGCGTTCAATGGCGTGTCGAAGATCATTCTCGATGTCGTGGACGAGTGTGCGCTGCCGACTCCGAAGTTTCTCGTGAAGGTCGCCCCGAACACTCCGCACTGGGCGTGGGACAAGATGCTCGACATGGCGCGCCGGCACAGATCGATTGCGTTCATCGGCGAGGAGCCGGCGGCAAAGGCTCTCAAAAAGTGGTGCGAAGCCACCGACGAAGATTGCAGGACGATGGTGCTGCGCGGATGTTACGAATTCGATCTCGCCGACAGCTGCAACAGGACGGGATGCGGCTACATTAATTTCGTGAAGCCAATTGAAAAAATGCTTGTGGATGCGGCAGCTTCCGTGGATCGCGGGGTTGCTTGGGGACAAAGTTTTGATTCCTTCAAGGGTGAGTATCTGCGCCGGCTGTCAGAAACGGTCGTCAAGTGCCGTGAGATAGCGTTTGCGTTCGAAAAGGTGCTGGCTGACGTAAATCCGGCGGATTTGATGACGCTTTCCACGGAACATGCCCTAAAGGTCCGCAAGGATGCTTTTGCCGACGGATGCCCGAGAGGGAACGACACGGCAATACTTTCCGCCGGACTCGGAACGGCTGTTGATTCGCTTCTTGCGGTGGAGGAGATTGTGTACGAGCGCAAGGAGCTGTCGCTTGCGGCTCTAGGGAAAGTGCTCTCCGGGAACTGGAAGGGATACGAGCCGCTGCGACTGAGGATGTCCAGATCGAAGCGCAAGTGGGGAAACAACGATCCCGATGCGAATGCGCTCGGGGCGGAACTGGTGGAGTGCTACGGATCGCACCTCAACGGCGTACCCAATTCCCGGGGCGGGGTGTTTCTCGCATCCGGGCACAGCGCGCGCCAGTTCATTGAGCTGGCCAAGAAGACCGGAGCCACTCCAGACGGGCGCAGGGCGGGCGAAGAAATGTCGAAGAATCTTTCTCCGGCGATGGGCGCCGATACGGAAGGCGCCACGGCTCTTGTCAATACGCTCGCATCCTCGGACGTCACGAAGACGCCTGGCGACTATCCTCTCGACATGATGCTTCATCCGTCGGTCTGTTCCGGCGAAAAGGGGCTCCGGACGATGCGTTCGATGGTGGAAATGTTCCATAGGAACGGCGGAAGCGTGATCCAGTTTACCGTGTTCAGCGCGGAGGAGCTCCGCGATGCGCAGGCGCATCCCGAGAAATACGAAAATCTCCAGGTGCGCGTTTGCGGATGGAACGTCCGCTGGAACGATATGTCCAAAGAGGAACAGGATGCCTACATCCGCCGCGCGGAAAACATCATGAAATGACGGTGGAAAGCCGGGGAAAGGGAAATCCATGAGCTATATGTGGTTAATAGTTGCGTCTGTGCTTTCTACGGGGGTTGAGATACCCGACGAAGGTGTGCCGACATGGGAAGGTGGACCGCAATACACGACGCGCACAGAGAAGTGTCCTGCGCAAATCAACGACGAGGCGACCTACCTCAAATGGAAGTGGCGCACGAATCTGGCTGATTCCAAGACGGGGCTCGACAACGATGCTCTTCGTGAGGGTGTTAAGAAGATTGTTGCCGAGTCGGGTTGGAAGGACGGCAAAGAGGACTGGTATGATGTCGCGGCGCGTTGCTTCGACTTTCTCGTAGACAATGTGGCGATAGGATTTTCCAAGTTTGACGGCTTCCCGGCGATTTCTGCCTGGGACCGTCATAAGCGTCCGATGAGCGCGATTCTCTGGAGCCATGCGGCGGACGTTGACGCAAAGTATTCGCCCGGGCTTCGTGATGCCATTAGCAAGATGCGCAAGGAAGGCCGCGCTACCATCGGCAAGGACTTCGATCACTCTGCGCCGGACTGGGTTGATATCCTCAAAATCGGCTTCCCCGGCATGAAAGCGCGCGTTGATTCCTATACG